>JAQVSW010000036.1:0-5611 GCA_028700345.1 Candidatus Shapirobacteria bacterium
GGTATGCTTGGATCCCAAGGATCAAAATTTGGAATTTCTCCAGGCGTATCTCCAGCATCTCCAAAACAAATCCAAACATCACCATTTTCATCTGTATATTCGTCAGTAATTGGTAAGTCCGAATTATCTCCAATTTGATCACAATTTTCCCCCGCCACTGGCACATTTATATTGTCTGGCATTGGCAAAGACGAAACCCAGCCCCAAGTTTCTTGCATTTCAGCTAAATATTCTCTTCCCGTTCCTCCACTAATTGGATTTTTTTCATCAGGATCGCAACTTCCATTAAGATAATTAGTGGCAAAAGATAACCAGTATCCGAGTTCCGGACAAGCACCACCTGGATCCAGTTTTAAAAAATAATTTAATTGAGCACTATAATTTTTTGGTGGTGCTGATGCTTGTCCGTGGATTCCAAAATCTTCAACATTTTCAATAGAATAATTACTCGCTCCCGATTCATGAACCCAGGCCCAAAGGGTATATGCCGGATTTATTCCCGCGCAAAGAGCTCTATTAACCGTATCGTTATAACATTCCTCTGAGTAATTTTTTCCACCTGCTTCCACCCATTGATTTGCAATTCTGACAAAATTAGCTTTGCTTATACCCGGAAAATCATTTTCTGGTGCTCTCTGGTCACAATTTATTGCGCCATCACCTCCCTCACTTACAAGAGAGCTTTTAAGAACGCAATATCCGCCTCCAGTCTGTACTGGAGGCACCAAAGAAGATAATAAGTTTTGGGAAAGCAAGGAATAAGTCATTATTCCAAGAAAGAAAAAAATCATTACTGGTGCAATTATTGCGGTAAAGCTAATTAAGCCTAGAAGTGCCGGTATTCCAATTAGAAAAGTACCAACATCAAAGAAAAATTGACCCACACTTCCCACAAATTTTCCCAAACCCAACGTGTCAGATAAAAAGCGTTTTACTCCATTCATATCAATGCCGGTGATTTTATATATTAGTTTTTTTACGGCTTTGATTATTGGTTTTACAATTGCCACTACCGCAATTACTGCTATTGCCACCACCGCAATTACTTGTCCGACTGGTCCCATTGCCGCAAAAGCAGCCACCAAACCAGCCGTGGCTCCACCTCCGCTTGCTCCCGCCGCCCCACTAGATATTAAACCAGTAAGGATTGTTCTTGTTCCTTGTTTTAATCCTTCTTTAGCAATTATTTTTGCCGTCTCTCTCACAAATGTCTTAGCTGCTTCTCCGCCAATTTTTTCAAGTATTTTTCCTCCAAGTTTTTCTACCGCCTTACCCCCAATTTTATTCATTAATGTTGTTGGAAAAGTTGTTATTTTTTCTATCGCGCCGACAACATTTTGCGCTCCGTTCATTAGTTTTAAGAGTTTCGGACTCTCTTTAAATATGGCTGACATTTTTTCTATCACCCTTACTTCTTTTATTTTTGGCAATTTATCACTACCAATTTTTTCTCGCAGTACGTTGTATCTCTGAATTAGTCTGTTAAACTTTTTTGGGGCCATGGCGACATTACTAGCCATAAATCTGGCCTCATCTATCGATCTTTCTATTTCCCCCGAACCCTTGTTTGGGTTCTCATTTTGAATGTAATTATAAATATCACTTCTGTTTTCTTCGATTCTAGCGCCGTTAGGATTATTTGATAAATTATTAACTACTGTCACATATTCTCTAATCAATCTTTCATTTTTAACCCCATTTTTTCTTAATGTCTCACTTATTTCTTTTCCTAGTTCCGCTCTTCGATAATTTACGACGGCTATTATATTTTGATTTTTGAAAATATTAGCCGCCCCTTCTGCTTCTTTTATGATAACCTTGGCTTCATTAAGTTCCGTTAACTCATTTGGTATTTTTATCTCATCCCCATCTCTCCAGGCTATCAGTATCTCATTTTTAATTTTTTCCTGAATACCCTTACTTACCGGTATTTTTTCATCAAGTAGTTTCTCGTAAGTAGCCCTAGCGATTTCTTCCGCCTTTTCCTCTATTTTAATTTCGGCTCTAATCTCTTCTACTTTTTGAATTAATTCTTCAACTCTTTCTGGGTCTTTAATTTTTTTTCTTATTTCTTTTTTAAGTTCGTTTATTTCAAAGTTTTGGTCGTCATTTAGGCTAGCCTTCTCAATAACTGTTAACAGTTCTGTTTCGACTTCTTTGTTTAGAGCCAATTCTTCAACTATTTTCTCTCTAATTTCTGGACTTATTTGATTTTCTTTTTCTGCTCTAGTTTCTAGTTTTTCGTCTGTCCGCCTGGGTAGGTCTTTTGTTTCTGTTTCTTGTTTTTTTATTTCGTCTCTAATTTCCGTAGTTTTTCGAATAATTTGATTGGCTTCTTTATTGGTATAACCGCCTTTTTTAAGTTCTTTTTTTAGTTCATTTTTGCTTATTTCACCTTTATGGATAGCTTTTTCAATCGTCTCAGTCAATTTTTCACTTTCATTTAGTCTGTTAATTGTTAATTCTCCAACTATTTTTTCTTTAACTTCTGGGCTGAGTCGTTTTAGCGCTTCTTGGTTTTTCGCCGCTATCTCATTTTGAATTCTAATAAACTGAGCTACATTTTTTTTACCGGTTATTTGGTAAAAATCATTTTCTATTTTAGCTTTTTGGTCACTACTTTGAGCTTTTTCGTACTCTTCGAGCAGCTCTTTCAAGTCTTGCTCATTTAAAGATTTCGTTTCTAGCTTCTCGTCTTCCTCCCCCAATTCTTCTAAGACCTGTATTTTTATTTCCGGAGGCAAATCCTTTAATGTTTTAATTATTTTTTTTATATCACTCGGGTCAAAATCACTTAATCTTTTTAATTTTTCAAATACTCCTCGGCAAGTTCCAAAAAGTTCATATTCATCATTTAAATTTCTTTTACCGAGGCCCTCAAGTGCCGCAATTAATTCCGTAATATTACTAGGCAATTGACTCATTAAAAAATTATACCTTAAGTCGCACTATCGTTTCCAAACAGTTTGTCATAAGTCATCTTGGCATCATCTTTTTTTGTTTCCTCTGTCTTTATTTCCTCTTTAGACTTTAGACTTTCTTCTGTTTTTCCCCCCATTTCCTCTTTAGGCTTTAGATTTTCTTCATTTTTTGTAATGAACTCCGCCTTTATCTTTTTTGCTAGTTGTGGAGGCTGTGGGATAATTGGTTCTTTTTGCTGATTAATAAACAGCGGCTTTGTTGGTGCCTCAAATTTTGGAAGAGGAGGGAGGGTGGGTGCAGATTTAAACAGCTCTTGATATTTAGGTAAAGATCCGCTTTTATTATCATCTTCCTCAAGATTATTTTTTTGACTATTTACTTTTTTAAGTGCTTCTTCGGTTTTTTTATTTTCTTCTTCTTCCATTTGGGTAACTCTTTTTAAAAGCGCCTCTTCAGGTGATTCCTCCACCTCGGGTTTAAAGAGCAATGTTGGCTTCTGTTCCTCCTCTTTGGGCTTTTCCACCAGAGGTAGATCCGTCTTTGGTGGAAGAATTTCTTCCGGTTTTACCTCAGTTAATGTTTCTGTTACTGGCGGTGCCACCACTATTTCTTCCTTTGCCTCGACGGAGCTTTCTGCGGAATCGGGTTTTTCCTCTTCTGTTTTAATCTCATCTTTTGTTTCAACGATTGGTTCAAGTTTTGCGGATTCTTTTATAACCTCTGGAGTCGAAGACGGCTTTGTTTCTTCGGTAATTTCTTTTTCTAAATCTCTCTTGTTAAAGGGAGAAACAGCCGTAGGCTGAGAGGGATTGGTGTCGGCTGACGGTGGGTTTAAAACTTTTTCATCTTTTTTCACCAGTGCCGCCTGTTTTTCGGCAATTTTTTGCCTCAGTATCTCTTCTGGATTAGAAGTAATTAATTTATGTTCTTCCTCTGAGGCGATTACTTGAATCGCTACGTGGTTTTGTCCGGCAAAAAAGATCCCCTCTCCCTTGTCGGCCGAAAGCAGTAGTTGTTTTTCTCCTTCAGATAGGTAAAATGTTTCTCCAATTAAATCAATGGCGGCGCTATGCTGTTTGAGTAGTATTTGAATTGAGCTGTTGGTGACTATCTCTTTTCCATAAGGAGTATTCAAAAAATCATCAACATCCTGAGTAATTGTTGTTACTCCAAGATAATATTTTCTTCCTCTTTTAATAATTCCTCTTAAAAATGCCGCCGAATCATCATATTGCATTAAATACCAGGCTTCATCTACTACCAAAATTCTTTTTTTGAGCTCCTTTTTTACTATCGTCCAAATATAGTCGAGAATAATATGCATTGCTACCGGTCTCAAACTTTCCTCTAAATTACGAATTCCAAAGACGACAAAGCCGTTATTTAAATTAACAGTAGTTTTTTGATTGAAAATTCCCGCAAAAGAACCTTTAATATATTTTTCCAGTCTCGCCGCCAGACTTTTTGCCTTTTCTTCTTCTGCCCCAATTAAGGCTTTGTACAAATCTTCAATTAGTGGTGCCTCTCGATTCTGAGTTTCTGGGTCTGGTGATATTCCCTTGGCTTTATAGGCCTCCATAATAGATTTATCTAAAATTGATTCCTCTATTGGATCCATGGCTCCGAGCATTATTTTAAACATCTTATGCAAGGTTAAAATTTTGTCATTCAAGGCGTTTTCACCCTCTTCTGTTACTAGTGATAAGTCAAAAGGATTGATTTTTGAGTCTTCACCATAACCAAAAGCAATATATTGCCCTCCCACTGAATCAGCCAAGCTCTTATATTCGTTTTCTGGATCAATGACGATAATATCAGTTCCGAGCATGAGCGATCTCATTGCCTCGAGTTTAATCATGTATGATTTACCGGCTCCTGCCGAGGCAAAGACTACCGAGTTGTAATTAGGCATTGAGAATCTATCAAAAATTACCAAGCTACCATT
Source organism: Candidatus Shapirobacteria bacterium (assembly GCA_028700345.1). Classification (GTDB taxonomy): domain Bacteria; phylum Patescibacteriota; class Microgenomatia; order UBA12405; family UBA12405; genus UBA12158. The sequence goes on from JAQVSW010000036.1 coordinate 4,868, forward strand.
ATGTTCATTAATTCCAAACATTATTCCTTTATCATCAGAAAGATCAGAGGAAACAAAGGGAAAAGTACTCGCCAGGGAGGTTGTATCCATGTTTCTGGTGATGCTTAACCTATCAGAACATATGGGCAGTGTCGTTATAAAACCCTCTTCCATTTGCAAGCTCGCTCTTTTAGAAATAATCATCAGAGCTCCCAGTGCCGATTCTAAGTTTTTAGTGTAGCTATCAAGCTCCTCTTTTGTTTTCGCCGATAAAGTCATGTACAAGCCAAATTGAAAAAATCTTTCCTCTCCCTTGACAAGGTCAGCCTGTAAAGTCAGAGCGTCCTCAAGTTTTGCCTGAGTTGCCGGATTTACTATTTTGCCCCTTTGAATATCAGTACTTAGTTCTGCCTCCATTTCGGCGATTTTTCGTCTTAGATCGTCGAGTATTTCTTTACCATCAGTTGGATAAACAAACATAGAAATTTTTAAGGACGCATCAAAATTAATCAAGGTTGACAACCAATTTAATCCGACAAATCTCGGATACCCGGCCACAAAACAGGTTCGGTAATATTTGTTGTCAATTCTGATGTGGTTAAAATCAACCTCAATTGCTGACGGCGCAATAATATCTTTGATTGAAACGAGTCCTTCCACAAATTGTTTCGCCTCGCCAGACGTTTTTGTTTCCGTTGTGTTTTTTTCTTCACCCTTCCGAAGCTCTGTAGGAGCGGAGGAGGGCTTTTTTAAAATATCTAATAT
>JAQVSW010000036.1:5711-7456 GCA_028700345.1 Candidatus Shapirobacteria bacterium
TTACTGTTTTCCAGCTACCGCTGCGGCAGTGTAGTCAATGTTTTGTAACTTTTGATTATTAGCCAAATCTTCATTGTAAGTTCGATAAAAAAGCTCGATTAGCTCTTTGGTGTTCAGAGCTTTTATCTCTAGCCCCAACCTTGAAAAAAGCCTTACCAGATGATCCTCTTTTGGTTTGAGTGCCGCCTTAGCTTTTTCTAAAATATACTCTTTTGAGTAGGGTAGTTCTGCCTTTTTCTTAATTGGATTTATCGCGGCAAAAGCTTGTTTTTGGGCATTTTTTATTCCCAGTTCCAAGCTTGAGAAAGGAATCACCACATAAAACGTTTTCGACAAAACATCGTTTCTTTTTACCGTTTCTTCAACAAACTTTTTGTAAGAAGTAATCCTGTCCTTTAATTTTTGATTTTCTTGTTTATTTTTAGCTTCTTCTAGATTATTTAAGTAATTACCCACATCTTTTGTGGTTGAATTAATCACAATTTGAATCGTAAAGTTTAAAGAATTTAAAATTCCTCCATAGGCAAATACCAGGGCACCCTGTTCCCTTTCTGACAATAAATCAAAATTTACCGACGACACTTGGAGGACTATTGAGGCGGAACCATCCTTCAAAAGTACAATGCCATCCACAATATCTTCGATTGGCAGATTGTCTTGAGTGCTTCCCTTAATGGCAATTTTTAGAGAATCATTTGACATGCTATCTTAATAATAACCTATTTAAGTATTATTTGGCGAGAATTTTTATTGGCTCAACAATTTTTCCCTGAAGGTTGATTTCTACTCGATCAAACTCAAAACCTTCTTTTTCCGTGACCACTAAATATTTACCACTAGTTAGTTGAGTTAAAGTTTTAAACTGACCCAGTTTATTTGTTTTCAAAACTCGACTAGGATTACCGTCCTTGTCTTGAATTTCAATAATTGCTCCTTCCACGATTTTATGATTTTGATCGAGCACCATTCCCACCACCAGGTTGGGTAAATCAGGAATATCTGGCATGGGAATTTCTCCGAAAACTACCTCTCCTGTTGCCCCCAGTTTTTCTTTTTTTAACTCTAAATTTACCGGCTTAGCTTCTTCTTCCTTTTTCTCTATTATTTCTTCCTTGGGCTTTGGGCTTTCTTCTTCCTTTTTCTCTATTATTTCTTCTTTAGGCTTTAGGGTTTTTTCTTTTATTTCTATCGTCTCTTCTCTTGTTTCTTCCTTTTCCCTTCCTATTGATGGCAAAGAATTTATAAATTCTTTAACTTTTTTATCTTCTTTAATTGGTACTATTACTTCCTCTTCTTCATCACTTTTTAATTGTTTACTCAAATCAATTTCTAGCCAGTTTTCCGGACTTTCTTTCTTGTAGGTATAAATTGTCGGTGAGTAAATCGATTTAATAAAAGACATTAGCCAAGTTTCTAGTGGCCTATCCTGAAAGGGAACAAAAGCCAGGGCGAGGCCTCCAGCCGCAAATATAAATATAAGTGGCCATTTAACAAAAAAAACGAGTTTACTTGAGTTTATTAGCAGCGCAATTATTACCCCACCAGCCGCTTTTCCGAACTGTTTTAGAGTCATATCTCCTACGAGTTTAAATTCGTAGGAAGTAATTTGTTGTGGAATCGGATGCTGTTCCATTACTAAATTCTACCTTATTAATGTTCGAAACATAAATATTAATATTATTTTTGTCCCCCTCTTGTCAAAGAGGGGTTAGGGGAGATTGGTACTAAAAAGGAGGTGCCCGCAG
>JAQVSW010000003.1 GCA_028700345.1 Candidatus Shapirobacteria bacterium
CTCCTCCAAAATCCTTTTCGCTGGCCACCTAATTCTCAGCTTAAAACCACGAGCGAGATTATTGATTCAATTTTAAAAAATTCAGGTAGTCAAGACTTTAATTTTGCCCTCCTGGCTAAGCAAAATTATGACCCACCATACCGCTATGTTTTATCCGAGAGACATGCTCCCGTTAAACTTCTCCAGGATAAAATAACCGAGCAGCTCTTTGTCGTCTGTGAACCTTTTCAAATCGACTGTAATCCTATTAACAACCCTGAATGGAATGTTGCCGCCTTTGGCTGGGCCAAAATAGATAAGGAGTGGGAAATAAATGGTATTAAAATATTTAAGCTATCTCACAATGAGTCCGGTAAAAGTAATTAATTCAAGATTAATCTTAATCTCTATTCTTGTATTTATTACTTTATTTTTTCGAACTTACCATCTAAAAGATCGATATATTTTTGATTGGGACCAGGAAGACGATGCTAATAAAGTAATGGAAATGGTCAAAACAATGAAACCACGTTTGATTGGGCCTCGTGTTGCCAATGAATCAGGTTTTTTTGTCGGCCCTTTTCATTATTATTTTTTAACACCATTTTTTATTCTAACAAAAGGAAATCCTTATTTTGGTGCTTATGCTACTGTTTTTGTCTCAATGATAACCACCATTGTCATGTATTTAATTTTTGAAAACATATTTAACTCAAATATTGCTTTTATCTCCACCTTATTTTATGCTACATCCGCCAATATTACTTCTTGGAACGTAATTTATACACCGCTTCTTTCAATTCTTATCTTTTATCTTTGTTATCAATTATTAGTAATTGGTAAAAAAAAATTATTTCCTTTGTTAATTTTTCTATATTCTTTTAGCTTTACAACCCATTTAGTTCCCGCAGTTCTAATAATTCCTATAATTATTTCAATTATAATTTCCCGAATTAAACTTAATAAAAAACAAATAATATTATCTCTTATTTTACCTTTAATCCCACTTACACCTTTAATTATATTTGATTTGAGGCATAATTTTATAAATATTTTAACCTTAAAAAACTTTATTCTTTCCCCCAAACAAGTATCAGAATATGTGCCCTTACTATTTTTAAGATCTTTTTGGCGTTCTATCAATTTTATATATTCCACCAATCCAATTCCTACTCTAGTGATACGGATCTTAATCATTTTAATTTCCCTTTTTGAAATATTTAGGACAAAAAACTCTAAGTTAAAACTATTATTTTTAGTTTGGATTTTAGCGCCCTTATTAATATTAAGCTTATATTCAGGCAACATACCTGAGTATTATTATGGTACCTCATTAATTTTAATTCCCATATTTATCGCCTTATTTATAAATCGGTTAAAAAATAAAGCCTTCTTTTTACTGTTTATAACATTGATATTAGCCTTTCAATTAAGATACTTTTCTATCAGATTCTACGGAATAACTCTAAAAAATAAGTTAGATCTTACTAAGTATCTAGTTTTTCAGACTCAAGATAAAATATTTAATTTGTCCTATGATTTACCTCTTGGTTTGAATTCGGGTTTTGGATATTTATTCAAATACTTTGGCAAGGAACCTCAAAATATTCCCGAAGGTCATTTATATTCCGTCTATTTAACTTCGGGTACTCCAAGTACTGGCCAAATAGTATATTCGAACAATGTCTTTGGTCTTGTTAGAAAATGATATTGTTCTAATTCAGTTGTATTTTGGTATCATAAATTTAGATTTTTAAACTATGAACAAACATTCAATCTCAGTTATCATTCCCTGTTACAACGAAGAAAAGAATTTAAAAAGTGGGGTTTTAGATGAAGTCGCTTCATTTCTAAAACATTGTGATTTTAATTGGGAAGTAATCATTGCTAATGATGAGTCGACTGATAATAGTTTAAAAATTGTTACTGATTTTGCCAAAAAACACGATAATTTTAGAGTTTTGGATTTGCCCCATGGTGGCAAACCCTCGGCTGTTTGGGGTGGCATCCAAAAAGCCAAATATCCTTGGATTTTATTTACCGACATGGATCAATCGACACCTCTTAGAGAAATAACTAAATTACTGCCATTTACCAATACTTACGATGTGATCATCGGCTCTCGAGGTAAAAATCGTGAAGGAAACTCTCTCGTCAGAAAAATTATGGCTAGTATTTTTTTAACCTTTAGACGATTGATTCTTCTTCCCAATATTATCGATACTCAGTGTGGTTTTAAAATGTTTAAAACTAATGCTGCAAAAGTTTTATTCCCCAATTTACAATTTTTCAAAGACAAATCAGATAAAAAAGGTTGGCGCGTTTCTGCCTTTGATGTTGAGCTCTTATTTATGGCTAAAAAGTGGGGATACAAAATCAAAGAAGTTGAGGTTAATTGGAAGAACGAAGATATTAGCGATACCAAGGGTGATAATTCTTCTCGTTTTAAAAAAGAATCTCTCAATATGATTCAAGAAATAATTAGAGTCAAGAAAAATGATCTAAAAGGACTTTATGAAAATAAATCTAAAAAATAGTTTAATTCTTATAATTATTTGTGTTTTATTTCTTGTTTCTCGGATCTGGAATCTTAATTCATTACCTGTTTTTGGTGATGAGGCTATTTATATTCGCTGGGCTCAAATCATTAAAAGTGTTGATACTCTTCGTTTTATTCCCTTAACCGACGGTAAACAGCCTCTTTTTATGTGGTTTAATGCGATTTCTCTTCGTTTTATTTCTGACCCCCTAATTTCCGGCCGTCTTATTTCTGTCTTTTCAGGGCTTGGTATTTTAATTACCTTATTTTTAATTAGTCATTCATTTCTACCTTCTTTGATCTATATATGTTTACCTTTTGCCTTCTTTTTTGATCGTTTAGCCACTGCTGATACCTTATTGTCATTTTTTGGTGTTTTCTCTTTATATTTATCTCTCAAGTTAGCTAAATTTCCTCGCTACGATTTATCAATGCTTTTAGGTGTGGTTCTGGGATTAGCCTGGTTAACCAAATCTCCAGCTATCTATTTTATTGTTTTAAGTCTTCTCACTTTTATTATCTATAATCCCAATAATATTAAAAAATTATATTTCCCCTTTCTTTCTGTTTTTATTGCTTTTATTATTTACAATCTTCTACGCCTTGGTCCCGCTTTCGCCCAAATAGCTCTTAGAAATAAAGATTATATTTGGCCACTGACTGAAGTTTTAAAACACCCCCTTGATCCTCTAATTCCCCATCTTAACGATACTTTATCTATCTATAAATTTTATTTATCCATTCCACTATTACTCTCTCCACTGCTTTATTTTCTTTTTAAGAAAAAAATAAAGTTCAATTCTCTATTCTTTATTTACTCTACTTGGTATATTTTACCTTTAATTGCCAATACTGCTTTAGCCAAAGTTTTTACGGCCCGCTATATTCTCTTTACCCTACCACCATTAATTCTTATTTTTTCTCACATTTTACAACCACTTTTTAATAAAAAAAATTTTTACATTCTATTGATATTATTTATCCCAAATTTATGGCATATTTATCAAATTAGTTTTTATCCCTATAATTTGAAACTTCCCTCAACTGACACTGGCTACATAGTTGATTGGACTTCGGGCTGGGGGATTAAGGAAGCTTCGGAGTATCTTATTTCCCGTTCTAAAGAGGCTAATGTCATCGTCGGTACTGAAGGCGCTTTTGGCACCCTCCCAGATGGTCTTCAAATCTATACCAACGATATTCCGCAACTTACTGTCTTTGGTGTCGGTATCAACATAGAGCAGATCCCTGACAAATTAATTGATGCCAAAAATTTCGGCGATGAAGTCTATTTGCTTTTTAATTCTTCTCGTTTAAAACTAAGCAGTGCTGATATTTCTACCTTAACTTTAGTAAAAAGTATCTTAAAGCCTGATGGTGATGCTCTACTTCTATATCGCTTATAAGTGTCCTTTCATAGTAAAATAAAAACATGCTAGCCAAGCTATTACATTATCGCTTTTTTTGGCCGATATTACTTTTAATTTTAATTATCCCCACCTTTTCTTTTTTAGTCAGACCTGGACTTTATTGGAACATGCATGACGACATGCAAATGGTTCGCCAACTAGAAATGGAAAAATGCCTAAAAGATGGCCAAATTCCTTGTCGCTGGACTCCTGATTTAGGTTTTGGTTATGGCTATCCGCTTTTTAACTTCTATCCACCCCTACCTTATCTAGCTGGACAAATATTTAGAAGCTTTGGATTTTCTTTCGTCGCCACTGTCAAACTTTCTGCAATTTTGCTAATTACTCTCTCCTCTCTGGCCATGTATCTTTTGGCCTCGAGTCTAACTGGTCCTATTGGTGGTTTTTTAGCTGGTCTTTTTTATACTTATGCCCCATATCATGCTGTCAATATTTTTGTCAGAGGCGCTTTTAATGAAGCATGGTCGGCTCTATTTTTCCCCCTAATTTTTTATTTCTCTAAAAAACTTCTAACTAGTCATCTAAAAACTATTTATCTATTTCTCTTATCCCTCTCCTGGGCTGGTCTGTTACTTTCCCACAATCCTATGGCCCTCACCTTTGCCATATTTTTTGCGCCTTGGTGCCTTTATTGGTACTGGCCATCCTTAGAGAAAAAAGATTTCAAACCTTTTATTAAACTTTTAATTGCCGGTTTTATGGCCTTATTTCTTTCTGCTTTTTATACCCTTCCTGTTTTATTTGAAACCAAGTTAGTTCAGATAGAATCCATGTTTCAAAATTATTATCATTATTCTGTTCATTTTTTGTCCTTTCGACAGCTATTTTTAAGTAATTTCTGGGGAGATGGACCCTCAGTTTGGATGGATCCTGATGGAATGTCTTTTTCTATTGGCACTCTTTATTGGATATTACCTTTATTTATTTTTGTCTATTACTTATATACATTTAATAAAAAAAGAAATTCTAAATATTTACTTCCGCTTCTAATAATTGCTCTTTCTTTTTTAGCAGTCATTATGACTCATGAAAGATTTTCCTTCCTCTGGCTTCTTTTAAAACCGATCCAAAAAATTCAATTTCCTTGGCGCTTTTTAAATCACACCCTCTTTTTTAGTTCCCTCTCCCTTGCCTATCTACCTAAAATACTAAATAAAATTTATCCGAAAATTATTTATATTATTTTGCCAATTTTGAGTCTAACAGTTGTACTCCTAAACTATAAATATTTTTTTCCCATATCTTATGGCCCAATCACAGACGAGCAAAAATTTTCAGGCCTAGCTTGGACTAATCAAATTACCTCAGGAATTTACGATTATTTACCCAAAACCGCTTCCACTGCCGCCAAATCTAAAGCCGCTGAAATTATCGATAAGGTCGAGCCAGAAAATACTGAATACCAGCTCCTAGGTTGGCAAAAGGGGACTGACTGGTGGCTTTTTAATCTCCAAAACGAAACATCAGCTAAATTTACTTTAGCCTCATTATATTTTCCTAATTTTAAACTTTTGGATAATCAACAGGATTTAAAATATGAGGTTGAGCCAGAGCTTGGTCGCATTACTATTAATCTTGATTCAGGCTATCACCAAATTTATTTAAAATTTTACAATACTCCAGTCAGAACAATAAGTAATTATCTTTCCCTTTTTGCCTGGATATTTACGATAGTATTTTTTATTTCTAAACTATGGAAAATCAAGAAGTTCAAAAAATAAAATCTCAGACAACCACAAACATTATTTTTTTGACTCTGAGAAATTTTGGCATTCAAGCTATTTCGACTCTTGGCTTTTTTATCTTAACCATCCTTTTGGGTACGGGAGAAGTTGGGCTTTTTGCCATTGTTGCCGAATCTATAGGCATTTTAGGTTATTTTTCTGATGTTGGTCTGGCCTCTGCCCTGATTCAGCAAAAAGAAGAGCCAGATATTCTCTCTCTTAGAACTACTTTTACAGTTCAGCAAATATTAGTAATTCTATGCCTTATCGCCGTGGCTATCTTTTATCCAGGTCTTAGTCAAAGTAAAAATTATGGCTCGCGGGAAATGTGGATTATGCTTTCACTTTGTTTTTCTTTTGCTGTCGCTTCGCTTAAAACTATTCCTTCCGTAAAACTTGAGCGCCATCTAAACTTTAAATTAATTTCCACCATCGATATTATTGAAAATGCTATTTTTTACCTTATCGCTGTTATTTTTGCCTTTTTAGGCTATGGTGTTTACTCTTATGCCATTGCCACCTTTATTAAAAGTACTATTGGTTTAATTTTAATTTATTCATATTCATCCTGGCCAATCGGATTTGCCTTTTCTCCCAAAATTGCTAAAAAATTATTTTCTTTTGGCATTCCCTTTCAATTAAATTCTCTTATTTCTATGGCCAAAGATCGCTTCTCAAATTTGTTTGTCGCCGGTATTCTAGGTCGTGAGTCTTTTGGCATTTTGTCCTGGGCTCAAAAAGGACCCCGTATTCCTTTGAGCTTTATGGACGCCATTATGAGAGTAACCTTTCCCACTTTTTCTCGTCTTCAAGACGAAAAAGAGTATTTAAAAAAATCTTTAGAAAAAAGTACCTTTTTTATCGCCTTTATTGTCTTTCCAGCTCTGGTTGGTATTTGCTTAATCGCTCCTGACTTTATTAATCTTATTCCAAAATATAGTAAATGGACTCCAGCTATCATGCCTCTTTATTTTTACGCGATTTCTTATGCCATTGCCTCAGTCACCACCCCTATTACTAACGCCTTTAATGCCACTGGTAGAATTAAAACTACCACTAAATTAATGGTTATGTGGACAATTTTAACCTGGATATTTTTCCCCATTCTCAGCCTTAAGTTTGGCTACCTTGGCACTTCCATTGCCGCTTTAATTGTTGGTCTTTCCTCTTTTGTTGTTTGGCATTTGGCGTTTAAATATTTTAAGGTAAATATATTTAAAACTATTCTCCATCCTCTAATCGCTTCACTACTCATGCTATTTTTACTCCTACCCCTTTCGATCTTATCTCTAAGTCCACTTTTTTTAATTCTATTTAAAGTAATCATCGCCATAATTATTTACGCACTTTATCAATTTATATTTAATCGAGTCGAACTTCTATGGTTTTACCAGCAGTTTCTTCAAAGAAAAAAATAGTATTTATTGTTGTCTTTTTATTCTGCCTATTTATTCAGGTGATTCCTGTTGTTCGAAGTGGTCTTTTATATAAGTATGGGATTGGTTTTTGGGGCCCAAATGGTCATGATGCTATTTGGCATTTAAGCCTAATTAATCATATTAAAAATCCTTTAAAGATAGACATGCCCATCTTTGCCGGTGAAATTCTAAAAAATTACCATCCTTTTTTTGATATTTTAATTACTTTTCTTTCAAAAATAACTTTTATCGATTCATCTCTTTGGCTCTTTCAGTTATTTCCTGTAATATCAGCCTCATTGTTTTTATATTTTTCCTTTAAACTTGGCCAAAAACTCAGTGGTAAATTTTCAGGTGGCTTAATATTGATGCTCTTAAATTCAATCAATAATTCCTTTGGGTGGATTGTTACCTTATTTCGCTCCACTTCCTTTAATGGAGAATCGCTTTTTTGGACGATGCAATCTCCCAGCAACCAATTAAACCCTCCCTACATGCTTTCAATATTGCTAATTTTAATATTAATTTATCTATTAACTTCAAAAAATCCCAAGAAAATTTATTTATTTTTTCTCCTTATCTTTTTGCCCATTATTAAAGTTTATTCCGCCGTTCCCGCTTTTATAATATTTTTATTTTTTATTTTGAAAAACAAAAAATATCTAACTACTTTTATCATTTCTCTATTTATTGCCACTATTTTATTTTTTCAATACAACTCCTCATCCTCTTCGTTGATAAAATTCCAGCCTTTCTGGTTTACGAATTCCATGATTGAATCCATTGATCGTTTTTACTGGCCGCAGCTTGTCACCTTTTTACATTCTCAAAATATTATCAAATTAGTTATCGGGGAAATTATTGCCATAAGCATTTTCATAATCGGCAATTTTGCCTTTAGACTTCTGGCTATAAAGGAAATTTATAAAAATAAAAGTATTTTAATTTCTATTTTAATTTGCTTTTTAATTCCCCTACTTTTTATTCAAAAGGGGACTAGTTGGAACACAATTCAATTTTTATACTATGCTCTATTTTTAGCCAATATACCTCTATCTATTTATTTATCCAAACATCATAAACTAGCCTATTTAATCCTCATTCTTAATCTATTTCCCCTAATTGGTTCACTTCCAAATTTTACGGGTAAAATCCCTCCTACCGCTATTTCAAAAGCAGAATTAGAAGCTTTAAATTTTCTAAAATCAAAGCCTCTGGGTATTGTCTTGACCCACCCCCACGATGCCTATCTTCGAAAGTCTTTTCCTACAACCCCAGTTCCAATTTACAGTTATGAAACTACCTCCTATGTTTCTGCTTATAGTCGACAACAAACATATCTTGAAGATGAAATGAATTTAGAAAACTCTGGATTTGATTGGCGCTCTCGTCGTCAAGATTCAGAAAACTTTTTTTCTCAAAAAAATATTTACGCTGATAGAGGGTTTTTAGTAAATAATCAAATTGATTATATCTATCTACCAAAAGTATTTCTCAATCAAAATCCCTCCCTCTCTCTTGATTTATCGATTAAAAATATTTTTGAAAATTCTGAAATAATTATTTATCAGGTCAATAGATGATAAACTAATACATATGGCCAAAAGACCAAATATTTCTGCTGTCATAAATGTTCGCAATGAAGCTAACAATTTATCAAAATGTCTTCGTAGTCTTCGGGATTTTGCTGATGAAATTATTGTTGTTGACATGCATTCAACTGACGGTAGTGTCGCTATCGCTGAAAAATACAACGCTAAGGTTTTTTCATACAGACCCATGAAATACGTTGAGCCAGCTAGAAATTATGCTCTTTCCAAAGCTACCGGACGCTGGATTATTCTCCTTGATCCCGATGAATATTTAAACAAAACCTTAAAAAAAGAACTTAAAAAAATCACTTTACGGAGCGATGTTGATTATGTTCACATTCCTAGAAAAAATATAATTCTCGGTAAATGGTTCCGTCACAGCAATTGGTGGCCGGATTATGTTCTTAGATTTTTTAAACGCGGTCACGTAGATTGGAAAAAAGAAATTCACAGTCAGCCAGTTGCCAAAGGTAATAATTTAAATCTATTAGATTCAGAAAAATTAGCTATCAGACACAACAATTACACTTCACTTTCCCAGTATGTTCACCGAGCCCTTCGTTATTCTTCAGTTCAGGCCGATGAGCTCCATAAAAATAATTATCAGTTAAAAACAAGCGATTTAATTCTTAAACCAATTCAGGAATTTAATAGTCGTTTTTTTGCCGCTCAAGGCTACAAAGATGGCATTCATGGACTAGCTTTTTCTGTACTTCAAGCCTTTGCTATTGCTTTAATTTATATTCGCCTTTGGGAGATAAACGGGGCCGAGGAAAAAAATATTTCCAAAGAATCCTTTGTCTCTGCATCTCAAGAAGCTACCTACGAATATTCATATTGGTTTACTAAATATTTTCGTCAGGAATATCGAACAAACTTTATTAAAATAATTTTTATTAAAATTAGATTATTTTTTGATCGCCTCACCAAAAATTTTTAATGGTCAAAAACATTGCCATTGTTATTTTAAACTGGAATCAGCCTGATCTTACCACAAAAACTATTTCCTCATTTTTAAAAATTAATTCCAAAAATTTTTCCTATCATCTCTATTTAGTAGATAATAATTCCAGTGATAATTCCTTTCAAGTATTTCAAGAACTTTATAAAAATAATTCGAAAATTACTTTATTAAAAACTAAATCAAATTTAGGCTATGCTGGGGGTAATAATTATGGAATTAAAAAAGCTTTAGCTAAAAATTATGATTTTATATTAATTGCCAACAACGATATTATAGTTGCCCCCGATTTTATAGAAAAACTTTTAATATCTGCCGCTAAAAACCCCAAATCAATTTTATTTCCCAAAATTTACTTTGCTCCAGGATTTGAATATCACCGTGACCGCTATCAAAAGAGTGAAATAGGAAAAGTCATATGGGCACTCGGAGGTAAAATAGATTGGAATAATGTCTATGCCTCAAACGTTGCTATTGATGAGGTTGATCGGGGGCAATATGACCATAAAAAATTTAAAATCGATTTTATAAGTGGTTGTTGTTTAATGGTTCCTAGCGGTGCCTTTAAAGAAATTGGGTTTTTTGACGATAGATATTTTTTATATCTTGAAGATGTTGATTTTTCCCAGAGAGCCATAAGAGCGGGTTATAAATTAAAACTTGTGCCAGGCGCTGTAATTTGGCATCTCAACTCCGCCTCTAGTAGTCCCGACAGTCATCTTCAAAATTATTTTATAAGCAGAAACCGTCTTCTTTTTGGCTATAAATATGCATCTCTCAAAACAAAATTAGCCCTCTTTAGAGAGTCAATTAAATTTTTGTTATCAAAAGACCATTGGCGTCGTCTTGCGGTTAGAGATTATTATTTAGGCCGTTTTGGCAAAGGTAGCTGGCAATGAAACTAAGTATTATAGTTCTTGCCGGTAACGAAGCAGAAGTGATTAAAGACTGCCTTAAATCGGCTGCTTTTGCCGATGAAATAATTCTTGTCCTAGCCAATTCTACTGACAATACCAAAAAAATTGCAAAGTCGCTTAAATTGCCAATAAAAATTGTCGAAACTTTTGACGAATATAACAAAAACTTTAGCAAATGGCGAAATTTAGGCTATAAGGCCGCTAGTAGTGACTGGCTTTTATATCTTGATGCCGACGAAAGAATCACACAAGAGTTAAAAAATGAGATCCTCCTTACTATTAATTCTAATCAACTATTCAACTATTACGCCATTCCTCGGGCAAATCATTTTCTTGGCAAGAGAGTCCGCTACGGCGGTTCTTATCCGGACTACGTCAAAAGACTATACTATAAAAAATATTTTTCTGGATATCAGGGCTATTTACACGAAGAACCGATTGTAAAGGGTGAAATTGGCTATTTAAAAAACGATTTACTTCATTTCACTCACCGCAGCTTAAATTCCATGCTTCAAAAAACTCTTGTCTGGACTGATATGGAGGCGGAGGCTCTATTTAAAGACGCTCATCCACCAGTTTATTGGTGGCGCTTTCCTAGAATGATGGCTACCAAAGTGTGGCAACGCTTGATTAAAGAGCAAATGTGGCGTGATGGTATTGTTGGCTGGATTTCAGTCATATTTGAGTCTTTCGACACCTTTATTATTTATGCTAAACTTTGGGAGAAACAAGTTTATGACTCTAAAAGCCGCCATCTATGATCCGTATTTAGATACTCTGGGAGGAGGGGAGAGATATTGCCTTAGCGTTGCCGAAATATTACTAAAAAATAAATATAAAGTCGATATCTTTTGGTCTGGAAATCAAGATATTTTGTCAGTCGCCGAAAAAAGATTTAATTTAAATTTAAAGGAAGTTACCTTAGTTCCGGATATCTTTGGACTTGTTCCTAAAAAAATCGATTTAATCGAAGATGGCAATTTAAAAACTACCTATAGCCGTCCATTGCCGGCTTTAAACCTTCTTCAAAAAATAAAAAGTATTTATCAAAAATACAAGGTATTGTCTCAATATGACCTAGTATTCTACCTCAGTGATGGCAGTATTCCCCTTTTATTTTCTAAAAATAACCTACTTCATGTTCAGGTCCCCTTTATTTTAAAAGAAAACTATCTGGATAAAATTTTTAATTTTTTCAAAGTCAAATTTATTAAAAAAGTAATCTGCAATTCCCAGTTTACTTCTAAATTTTTATCCAATTTTCCCAAAGATAAAGTCAATATTCTTTATCCCCCAGTTGATGTTGAAAAATTTTCTTCTTCGGAAAATAAAGAGAATATAATTTTATCTGTTGGTAGGTTCGATAATATTCTCAATGCTAAAAAACAGGATGTCTTAATAGAGGCCTTTAAAAAAATTTATCAAAATAATCGAGAGCTTAAATGGAGATTAATTTTAGTGGGGGGAAGCCGTGATCTTCCTGAGAAAAATCACTATTTAAATCATCTCAAAAAATTAGCCGCCTCATTCCCAATTGAGTTTATCGTTAATCCAGAATTTCAGCAGCTAAAAGAAATATATTCAAAATCCAAAATATACTGGCATGCCGCCGGATTTGGAGTTGACGAATATCTTCATCCTGAGCAGACTGAGCATTTTGGGATGACGGTGGTTGAAGCCATGGATTCGGGCTTAGTGCCTCTGGTAGTTGCCAAAGGTGGCCTGACCGAAATTGTCACCGAGTCTTTTAATGGATTTACATGGCAAACAATAGATGAATTGGTTGCCAAAACCCAGCTTTTAATCGCAACCCCCTCAGATTTAGAGAAACTTTCAAAAGCAGCCCATGACTCATCCCAAGTATTTTCCAAAGAAAATTTTGAAACTAAATTTCTTGATTTAATCAGTCAATGAAAATTTCAGTAATAGTTACCAACTGGAATGGTCTGAGGCTTCTAAAAAAGTTTTTAGAAAAAGTTATCATTAATTCTCCCGAGGCTAATGAAATAATTTTAGCCGACGATGCCTCAACCGATAAAAGTCTAATTTTCGTCAAAAAACTACAAATAAAGTATCCTAAACTGAAAGTAATCACTCATAAAAAAAATATTGGTTTTAGTCGAAATTCAAATCAAGCTGCCAAAAAAGCAGTGGGTGATCTGCTAGTTTTTTTAAATAATGATATTAATCCTCACCGGGGCTATATAAAAAATTCATTAAAACACTTTAGAGACCCCAAAGTAATCGGAGTTGGTTTTTCTGAGCTAGGCCATGAAAACTACGGTTCAATTTACTGGAAAAATGGTTATATTCAGCTCCGTCCTGGCTATTCTAAAAAAACCCATATTTCTGCATGGGTTTCAGGTGGCTCTTCAATTATTAGAAAAGAATATTTTTTAAAACTTGGTGGCTTTGATAATATTTACGAGCCATTTTATTTTGAAGATTTTGATTTTGGTTTTCGCGCCTGGCGTTCTGGTTACAAATTACTTTGGGAACCCGGTTCTATTGTCGAACACAAGCATGAAAGTACTACCTCCAAATTTTCTAAAAGACTTTTAATTTATGTCAAAGAAAGAAATCATTTAATTGCTGTTTTAAGAAATATTACTGATAAAAAATTACTTTTTCAAAACAAAATATTTTCTATTCTGCGCGTCCTGTCTGGCCCAAATTATTTAAAAATTATCAGAGCCGCAAAGAGACAAATCAGAAAATTTCCAGAACAAGTCACAAATTACAAGCTTACTGATCAAGAAATTTTGAGATTATTCTCATGAAAAAAGGAATTAGACTTTTTTTACTACCAATAATCTTTAGTTTGATATTAGCTATTTTTTTCTACTCACCTTATTTTTTAAAACACTTAATTCCTTCACCTCTTGACATTATTCCAGGAATGTACCTTCCGTGGCTAGATCAACATAGATCTATTTTTCCAAACGGTGGGCCAGTTAAAAATCCACTCCCCTCAGATGTGGTTTCATTAACATTACCCTTAAGAAGTTATGCAATGGAAATTATAAAAAATAGAGAATGGCCTCTCTGGAATCCAAGAATCTTATTAGGTGCTCCATTATTAGCCAATTTTCAATCAGCTGTACTAAATCCTCTTAATCTCCTGTATTTATTAAAAACAAACTTTATTGATATTTGGTCTATACAAATAATACTCCAACCAGTTCTTGCATTTATATTCTTCTATTTGTTCATTAGTCAATATCAAAAAGATATTTCTTCTAATATTCTCGGTTCTTTTATTTGGGCGTTTAATGGATTTTTTATTATTTGGTTTCAATATAACACTGTTGTTTATGCTGCACTTTATTTACCACTAGCTCTTTTTGCCATTTCAAAATTATCTAAAAACTATTTATGGGGATTTTTATTATCGATTAGCCTAGCTCTGTCTGTTTTATCAGGAAATCCACCAGTCACTCTTATAGTTTTCGGTGCCACATCGCTTTACACCTTCCTTATATATTTCAAAAAACCAAAAATAATTATACTTTCCTTTGTTTTTATATTGTTATCAATTATTTATTCTGCTCCTCAATTATTACCTGGATTATCTTCATCAAAAAATTCTATTCGAGACACTGACACTGTTGCTCAAACAGCCAATATTAAATATCTTGAACCCATCAAATTGTTAA
This sequence comes from Candidatus Shapirobacteria bacterium, assembly GCA_028700345.1. GTDB lineage: Bacteria > Patescibacteriota > Microgenomatia > UBA12405 > UBA12405 > UBA12158. The sequence continues at coordinate 14,217 of JAQVSW010000003.1, forward strand.
CGATCTTTATTCCTGATTATTTTGGTAATCCATCAACCAGAAACACTTGGAAAAATTCACCCCTATATGACAACTCTACTATTTATAATGGTATTTTACCGGTAATTTTATTTATTCTAAGTTTTAGTCTTACTTTTAAAAAGAAACATCGATTACTTATAACTTATAGCTACCTAATAGCTGCCATTAGTTTTATTTTTATGATTCCTTCGCCGATATCGACATTTATTGGTAATTTAAATATCTTAGGCTTATCTTCAATGGTATTCACTCGCTTCTCGTTCTTGTTTTCGTTTTCTCTTGCCGTTATCTCATCACTATCTGTGAATTTAATAAAGAAAAATAATTTGGATGTAAAAAAAATTATATTTCCCCTGTCAACTGTTTTTGTGTTTATTTTTATACCTTTTTCAATTTCATTTTTTCTTAATCGGTATTTTTCTAAAATTCCTACCATTGATTATGACTGGATTACGCAAACCAAAACTGCCTTCCGTAACTGCTTCTACCCCTTACTATTTTTAATCATCAACGCAATACTTTTACTTAGTCTGTTTATTTTTAAATCACCAAAAATCAAAAAAATATTCATAATCACTATCTACTTATTAGCCATCGTTGACCTCAATCGTTTTTTTAAAAAATATAACAGTTTTAGTCCAATAGATAATTTTTATCCAAAGTCAGAGTTAACAGATTATTTGGAAGCCAATTCCTTTCGTTTTGCCAGAGAAAGTTCCGAAATAATTCCATCCAACATGTGGCTTATGTATCCAACTCTTCAAACTCCGTCTGGCTATGACACCACCTATAGCAAAGATTATGGTCAAATTATTTCCTTAATTAACGGTGGTAGTTTGAACAACAGCAGTAATCGTTATCTTGAAATTGATAAATTTGATTCACCACTTTTAGATTTACTCTCAATTGACCATGTCGTAGCTACCAAAAAAGACAGAAATGGTCTTTCTATAGGTGGTTCTCTACCAATCACTCTAATTAACAAAAAGTTTGAAATATTGAATGATTTTGGAAGGTATGTTGTTCTAAAAAACTTATCTAATCTTCCGTTTGTCAGACCAATTAAACAAATATATTATTCTGATAACATTGATCAAACAGAAAAACTTCTAAATAATTCCAATATAAGTGAAATCGGTATTCTGTACACAAAACTTAATGATATTGAGAAACTAGACGACCAAATTAAAATTTCCAATCTAGAAGTTAAGTCTCAAAGGATATCCTTTATCACATCAGATAATAATATAGATTTACCCTCGTTTTTAATAATAAGTCAAAATTTTGAAAATGGCTGGAAATTAAAAATTGATAATAATTTTTCTGAAGTATACAATACTAATCATACTTTTATTGGATTATTGCTTCCACCTGGCAACCATAAAATAGTTTTAGAGTATAAACCAGACATATTTTTCAATTCACTCAAATTATCTATTATTGGTGTATCCCTATCCTTGCTATATCTACTAATTAACCTATTATGGAAAAAGAAACAACTCTAAGTATCATCATTTTAACCTGGAACACCGTTGAAACAATCCTGGGGTGTATAAAAAGCATTAAAAATCAAAAAATATAATTTTTTAAAAAATGAAAAATTTTTTAAGACACAAAAACATTATTTTCTATATCATTTCTATATCTCTTTTAAGTATTTTTTCCTACCGCTTTTACTATATTAAATGGTTGGGATATGAAAGAATTCCCGAGACAACTATTTTTGACGAAAGAGATTACCCTTTTGTTGGTTATACATTTCGAAAAACAGGTGTTCCTACTGGTTGGTCAATGATGGGTGTTTACAAATCACTAAGCGATCATAAACAACACAAGGATATTTCATTTAATGGAATTAGCATTACAGCGGCAAACCAACTTCCAAGCATTAAAAATAAAAATATATTTAATTATCCAATAACATATGTTACCGATGTCGACATAGGTAAAGGAAAAGAAACAATTACACTTGTACAGCCATTTTTTGATCATCCCATTATTGGTAGTTATATATTTTCTTTAGGTATAAAAAGCCAAGTAACCACATTTGATAGCATAAAACCAGAAGAATACCGTCAAGTTTCGCTGTACTTATCTTTACTTACAGGTATTTTAATTTTTGTTTTTAGTTATTTACTTTATAAAAATTATATTGTTTCTGCATTATCCTTTATTATATATTCTACTGTTCCTACATATGTTTTAATGTCTAGATTTGCATTACTTGAAAATATATTGATTCCTCTATCACTCATAAGTTTTTCTTTTGTACTACTTTTTTTAAAAAATAAGACTAAAAAAAGATCATTTATACTCCTAGTGCTTGCAGGTATTTTTACCGGTTTTGGATTTTTAACTAAAATGTCTGGTGCTTATATTGTCCTTACAATACTGTTATTTTTGTACAAAAATAAAATCAAACTTATAAATTATCTTTATTTTATACTTCCTTTTTTAATAATCAGTGGCCTTTTCTATGTATATATGTATTACTTAGCACCTGACTTATTTTTAAAACTTCTTTTTGACCAAGCCAGTAGAGGTTTTTTTGGACCATTAAGTTTTTTGTTTTCAATACTTGGTCCAAACTTTAAATATTTTCCTAAAGAGTCATATTGGTTGTTTGGAATTATTTCGTTAATAACTATATGTAATAAGGATTTAAAAAAGCATTCTTATCTATTAATCAGTTTTTTAACCTATTTATTTGTCTTTTTATTTTTAGGTGGGTCAAATTATCCCTGGTATTCTATTCCATTTTTACCATTTCTGGTTATTGCATCTGGCTATTTTCTATTTGATTTAATTGCTAATGCGAACATCATAAATTTAGTTGTATTTTATGTACTTCCATTTTGCTCATCCTTCTACTGGGGTTATTTTGTACACCGGCCAGAAACTAACAATTATTTGATTTTCCGTCTTTCTATAATATTTTTCCTTGTCATTTATTTTATAAATCAAAGTATAAATTTTAAATTTAAAATTTATAACAAAAATTTTATATTAGGGAAACTTATTTGGACCATTGCGATAATTTTAGTTTTTTGGCAAATCAACAAATGGAATTATCAAGGATTTTTGTATATTATTTCTCATTGGACAAGGCTACCTGAAATATTTACACTATCAGACAAATTATGAACCTTTCAATCATCATCGTTACCTGGAACACGGCTGATACGACACTTAAATGTATCCAGTCGATTAAAAATAATTTACCAAATTTTAACTATGAAATAATCGTTGTTGATAATGCTTCAACTGACAATACTCTTAGCTTATTAGAAAAAGAAAAGAATTTAAAAATCGTTAAAAATAAAACTAACTTAGGCTACGGAAAAGGGAATAATATTGGTGTTGCAGTCGCCAAAGGCGAATATCTTCTTTTTTTAAACTCTGACATGGAGCTTATCGATAATAAATTAATCGAGATGTATAAATACCAGACTGAAAACCCAAATATCGGTATAATCGCTCCCAAATTTTTAAATACTGACTTATCAGAGCAAGGTTCAGTCTGGCCACCTCAAACATGTATTAATGCCTTTAAGGAGTTATGGCTAGGTAAAAAAGCTTATTCAAAATATGTCCCTAAAACTAATTCACCAGTGGAAGTATTTTCTCTTTCCGGTGGCGCTATGATGATTAAAAAATCACTATTTAATCAAATAGGCGGTTGGGATAAAAGATATTTTATGTACTTTGAAGATTTAGAACTTTGTCGTCAAGTTAGAAAATTAGGCTATAAAATATATTATTTCCCAGAGTGTAGCTTCATCCATCGTCACGGCGCTAGTGGTAAGGTATTAGCCAGTGACAATAATCAGTGGCGACGCTTAATTCCTAGTTCAAAAATATATCACGGATTAATTAAACATTATTTACTATTTTTAATTACTTGGTCAGGGCAAAAGCTTTTTTCTAAGAGAATTTGAATAATTTTTATATAAGCAAATACATTTCCAACGGATAAAAAAAGGCCAGCAATATAATTCCTCGTCGTTAGCAGATACTTTAAAGGAGAAAGAAATTCAGGAAACCACCAACCTCTAAATAAATTTATCCAATATATTATGCTAAGCATAAACCAATATTTCAGTATCTTAGGATAATATACTGACAATATTAATCCGGAAATAATGCCGATAAATGAATATCTATCAAGCATATTAGTTAAAAATAACCAACTGCCAAAACTTACAATAAATATAGCTACTACAACTGATTTCATATTTTTATTTTTTATTATTTTAAAGGACAAAAAATTTATAATAATAAAAAATAATCCACTCCAAATACTTGCCGGTATAAATAAAAATTTAGTTTGATCTGACAAACCTTTATCCAAAGTAAAAATATGCCAAAAATTATAAGCATTTGTAGTTAATCGAGGTGGCCGATCAAATAATCTGGGCATTAAGGTATTGAGTGTAAAATCATACACATCAGTGTTTGTAAAAGCTATAAAAATTAAATAATTAATAACAAAGCATAAAATACCACCTAGTAAAATTTTTTTAAAATCTGTTTTATTTTTAAGGATAATAAATAGAAATAAAGGTAGTAAAAAAATCGACGTTGGTTTTATTGACACTCCTAAGTAAAATAAAAAAATCGATAATACAGGGTATTTAAATATATATATAAATGAAACTAGGGTTAAAAATGCTTGTATTTGATCACTCTGTCCCCACAGACTTGATATATACCAACTGAATGGAGAAACAAGATATATTATTAGATATTTAATAGAGTTTTTATAATTAATTTTTGCAATATAAAATATTAATAATCCAATTAAAACATCAAAAATAATAGGAAATATTTTAAGGCTTAAAAAAAAACCTAATGGAAAAGGTTTTTCGGGGGATACTAATTCATCAAAACCATTTACAAACTGATAATATTTATTAAAATTTACCCCCTTTTTACTAAAAAATATTACTGATTGGTGTAATTTTAAAGAAATTTGTCTGTATAGCTTATAACAATATCCATAATATAAACTTGTTAAAGGAGGATGATTAGGCCAGGAAAAAGTCCAAATATTATGTGAATAAAAAGTCTTAGAACTTGCAAAGAAAATATATTCTCCCCAACTAGCTTGACTTAATAAGTCCTGATGAAAGGTGGTTGGAGTTAATAAAAATCTAAATCCAATTGCCAAACAAATAACCACGACAATAATTAATTTTTTCATATTAATTAGTACTTTCAAGTAGTTTAAATTCAACTTTGTAATTTGGCAATTTAATTTCTTTAACTGTTCTAAGATTGTTGAAATTATTTCCTGGTTGATTATCAAAAGGCACTAAATATAAAGACCTAGGTAAGATTTTTTCAAGATTCCAGTTAATTTCAAAAATATGATATTTATCAAATAGCAATCCCTTATTAGAATCACTTCTAAGTAGCATTTTCTTCGGATCTAAATTAGTAAAATATGCCAAATATAAATGTGGCACCCCCACATATATGTTTATATTTCCAAATCTTGGATCAACAATAATTTGGTCATACTTATCATAATTATCATTTATGTATTCAGCCGCTTGTTTATACCCATATTGAAAATTTTCACCCATTTGAAAAGGGAAGTGATAAAAATAAATTGCTAAAAAATACAAAATTGAAATAAAAATTGATAAAACTAAAATCCATAACTTAAAAAAATTGATTTTATTTTTTACGTTATATAAACCAACTCCAATTAATAGAGAATAAGGTAAAACTGTTGCCAAGTTTCTAACCATGTTTGTTCCCCCAATAGTCAAACTTGGAACAATCGGTGAAATAATAATCCATAAATATATAAATTTGTAATCATTTGGAAAATATAATTTAATTTTAAAAAATCCCCATAAAAAAAATGGTAGTAGAGGTAAAAAAAATAATCCTACACTATAAGGATCTTCTTTGGGTAGTAAAGGTAATCCATCAAAAAATAAATGACCAAGCTTTGTATAATCAGAATAATTTTTAAAAAAACTTTCTCCCACGATCATTATTTTTTTTAATTTTGAAATATTAGAATTTTTTATAATTTTTGATATTCCTGGATCGTTGAAAATAATTTCGGTATTTGCTCTTGCTGTTGTTCCTCGATTTATCCAAGCATTATATGCGATTGGAAAAACTAAAATTACAAAAATTAATGTAGCTAACCAAAAATTAGTATTTAATTTAATTTTTTTTCGATAAATATAAAATAATAAAAACATTATCATTGGAGTCAGCAACCACTCTGTGTGATAAGCCCAAATAGATAAGGCAAAAAAAATCATTGATAACATTAATAAATGATTTTTATTATTTATTATTGAATTAAAAAATATTAGTAAAGCGGTTACTAAAAAAAATACAGCAATATTAGATTCAAGAGCCATTCTTGAGGTATATATATGCCAAGGAGTAAGTGCCAAAACCCCAACAGAAATAATAGATAAATTAATATTTTTACATAATAAAAAAATAATGTAACCAAAGACAAATACGGTTAAGCTTCCCAGAATGGCCGAAGGTAACCTTACTGAAAACTCAGAATTACCTAAAAAATAATTAGTAATTGTAGCTAAGTAAACATAAAGAGGGGCCTTATATGTATTGTGTGACTGAAAGGAAACCGGTAGAAAATTATTATGTTCATCTCGAGCAGTGTGTCGTATCGAATATGAATCATAAGCAATAGAAATTTCATCATTTGATAAATGTGGTGGTACTTTAGAAAGAGTTACTAGTCGAGTAATAAATGTCAAAAAAACTAAAATAAAAATTACTATTTTTTGAACCTTGTTCATATTAAAAACAATAGATTGATTAGCAGCAAAGGTAAATATATTTTTATATTCACTTTTCTTATTCCTCTATAAATCAAATATACAAATATTGGCATCATAAACCAAGTTGCCATGCGGGCATCAACCATTTTATTAATACCAATAGCAAAAGAGCCAAAAAATATTCCCAAAACGCAGATATACCAAATATATTTTTCTTTATATATTGATTTAAAACCATAATACATGGGATACAAATTTACAAATAAAAAAATATCATTAATGTTATAAAGATTCCAAAAATTGGCTATATTTCTTAGTGCCTGATAAACATAAATAAAATTATTAAATACTATTAACCTTATTCGATAAGGCAGATATCGAGCATCCCTTTGGTGCTGTAACACGCTATCTCTAATCGACGGTATATCAAAAATGAGTTTAACTTTATCAACAGTAAGGTCTTTATTAATTACTCTTGTAGTAAACAATCCCCCAAAAAATATTAAAAGAAATACCACAAAAATTATCCCAAATTTAACTATTGCCTTCACTTTAATTGTTTAACGCTTCTTAAATAATATGGAGGAGAAAAGTCAGGACGTAAAATAGTATCAACTAAATTTACATCGTATTCAATTTCATACTTTTTGTCGATGATACAACCTTCAGCGTCAACATATAATGTGTTTACTAATTTTATCGAGTCATTTTCTAAAGCCGAGTTTAGTGGGCATTTATTTTCTGAAAAAATAAGATTATTGTACCTTCTGACTCCATCACTAATCTCATTATAAGACTTATTAAAAACTCTTGGATCATATTTATTTAAAAATGCTATCCAAGGATATAAATTATCGGGGCTGTTAGTCAAAATAATCTGACTATAACTAGATCCAATTTCACTAATTTTTTTTGCTAATTCCACATTTCCTCCATCACGATAATAAGTCGCAATACTCATTTTTTGATGAACAAAATACATATGTAAAAAATAAACAAAATTAAATATAAAACCAAAAAATACCAAAGTTTTTATAATATTAAACTTTTTTGACAATCCAAATAGTTTATACAGGCCATAGGCTGCAATAATAGTCAAAAAAGGAATCATGAAAATAGATCTCTGCAGATTTGGAGTATCTTCGATGGTTACTGCTCCGGTTAGTGGAGCTAAGGTCAGTAAAAAGACAATCAACAAAAGCTCTTTGCTTCGAGAAACATAGAATAATCCAATTATGATTAATAAAAATTCAAAATATGTTACAAGGCCAACTTGTGGAACATTGTATCTTATTGGTTTAGCTAAATTACCTATTAAAAACCCAGTACTAAAATAACTAACGTATTCTTCTACAAAACGTCTTGAATAAGCAGCTACCTTATTATGAAAAACTCTGGCTGTAAATACATGTCCAGGACCTATCTCACTAGGCATTTTAGTTATTTCATATAAAGCTCCAAAATCACTTAATAAATTGACTTGTGACATTCTCCCTCTGGCTGATTTTGAAGATAAAAATACAAAAGAACTTATCATTAAAGCAAGCAATATAATTAAAGGTTTGAAATTAATCTCATTTCTTTTTTTATTAATCCAATCGAAAATTATTATCGTAAAGACAAAAACAGGGGCTAAGACTCTAATACTATGATAAAAAAAATAACTTGTAATAAAAAAAAATGTTGATAATAGTAAATTTCGTAAATTTGGTTTTTTTAAAGATTTGATTAAAAAGTACAATCCCCATAAGGTAAAAAACATCGACACAATACTTTCACTGGTCGAACGGCTAGCAATAATATGCCATGGGTTAAGAGTTAATATTAAAGCAGTCGCTAAACCAATTTTTTTATAATTTTTTGAAAATAATTCCTTAATAATAAAAAGTAAAGGAATAAATGTTAATGCTCCAGTTAAGGCAAATGGGAAACGAACAGCAAAAATATTTTGACCAAATAGCAGCAAAGAAGGAATGATTAAATACATCAAACCTGTTGGCCGAAAATCTCCAAAAGAATCGTAATACATGGGGAAAAAATTACCCTTATCATCAGCTCCAGTTTTTAGTATGGAATAAGCATTCCAGGCCGCCTTAGCTTCATCAACATGAAATCCATAAGGAATAGAACTAAGTCTAAACAGTCTAAAAAATATAGCTAAAATAAATATAAAAATATATCCCCCCAAATATATATTTCTTTTAAAATAATTAATCATCTGATTTCACTTTATTTTTTATAAATAAAACACTTACAGTTAAGGGTATCATCCACCACCACCAAAAGGATAAAATTTTTCCTATCCATTCCTTCGATGAAGGTTTAGCAGTATTATACAAATTAATTGCCCATCTCTGATGGTCATCAATTTGTAATTTTAATAGTGCGTCTTTTACATCAATATCTTTAATTTCCAAATATAAGATATTGGACCTAAACATATTCTCGGGTATATCAACTCTTAGCCAACTATTTACACCAGCGTTAAAACCACTAAACTCCTTTTCAAAACTGTTGTTATTATTATCACTTACCAGCAATATTCCTTTATCTTGGGAATTTAAACCAGCGTTATTTAATGAAATTTCAAAATATTTTAAACTGTGCGGGATATCGTATACCCATTGCTTACCCACTGCTTCACTTAATGAAATTTCCAAATTTTTAGTTTTCGAATTAGATTTATTTTGAACCCTTATGTTTGTTATTCCAACTATAAATAGTATTATCAACAACCAGGGAATTAATATGATCCAATTTTTATCTACTAAATTATTGTCTTTAAACTTTTTAATCTTATTTTTCCTAATCACATACCAAATAGCTACGCCAGCCAATGCACTTTGGCTTAAATTAATAAAAGGGGAAAAATCTATCCCTTTATTATTTAAAAACTCGATCAAAGTTGGAAAATTAATTAATCCAGGGTTTAAAGGAGTGAACATTCCCCAGGTCAAATATTTATCGTTAAAACCCAAAACTAAAATTATCCATGAAAAAAATATCACCATCAAAGACAAAAATACTTTTTTCGTAATTTTCATCGAATAAATCCAGATTGATAAAAAGGGAATTGTCCACAACATCCATTGAGGATTAAAATGACTAAATCCCAATATTATTAAACAACTTTGAATAATTGCCAAAGAAGATTTAGACACAGTACTTTTGTTTTTATCACTCCAGTTTTTTAGAATTACAACAACTAGCAACAAGGGCACAATTAATATTTGTTTTTCAAAACCAATAGGAATATTGGCAATAAATAATCTTTGTGATAATCCTGAATTCAAAACTGATTTGACAAAATAGTCTTTATCCAACCAAGGTAATAATATAATTCCATAAACAGCAATAACTGAAACTATTTTTAAAATAAATTTTTTAATATTTTTCTCGTATGCTGCAATAAATATTATTGACCAGATGATAGGATAACTTTTTATTCCAGAAGCCAATCCCCACAACACTGCGCTTAACAACCAATTTTTATAAAAAAATATTCCAAGTAAAAATATAAAAATAGCAACAATATCATTTTGTCCCATTATCACCAAGGAATACAAAGATATTGGATTAAAATACCAAAACAAAGCTGCCTTTTTGGCTGCCCCTATATGATTGGTCTCCCTTTTTACAATTAAATAAATTAAAAAACCCGAAAGTAAACCAAGCATAAGTAAGGGAAACTTTGCTGCTAGATTATATTTCAGTATATTTAAATCGAAACTAGCTTGATCACTTCCCGTACTTAGCCACTTGTCAAAATTATGACCTCCAACTAGTTTTGAAATTGGATAATGAACTTTAAGCCACCAATAATGAGCCGGAGGATAATGAAAATCAGGTATATCTAGCTGGTGGCTATCAATATAACCATATATGTCCCAGACTGTACCTTTTTCTAACGCTGGGTATCTTAAAGTAAGTTTTGTATCAGGATGGTAACTAAAAGGTGAAATTAAAAAATAAGTTACCATGGCCAACAACACAATTTTTTTCATCCTTTAGTATAAAATATAATAGAAGCAAATGAAACCTAAATTATTAATTCTTAGCTCAATTTTAATATTATCAGCACTTTTACGTCTTATTTGTCTAAATAAAATACCAGCGGGAATTAACAATGATGAACTTCATTTTGTGATGAATGCCAAATCTATATTTTATGGATATAGCAACATTGAAGGTAATATTAATCCATTTAAATTAGGAGAACTATCAAGTCTACTATTTTCTCCAATTATTGGACCAGTTCCAAGTAATCTCTTTACAGCTAGACTGCCATACGCTTTTATTGGTTGTCTTTCAGTGTTACAAATTTATTTATTAGTTAAAAGAATAGCAAAAAATGAAAGATTAGCTTTAGTTTCTGCTTTAATTTTTTCCATAAACCCTTGGAGTGTATATGTAAGCCGAACTTCTTTTGATGCTCCTATTGCTATTTTCTTTTATCTTTTTAGTATAAATCTTTTGGCATCAAAGAAACCTAAATATATTTTATTATCAACACTTACAGGCCTAATGGCTTTTAATTCTTATATTGGAACAAAAATAATATATTTTCCAATTATCGCGATTGTTTCATATTTTATGTGGCACCTTAATCATAAAATAAATTCAAAGCTATATTTGTTTGCTTCATTATTTTCTTTGTTAATTACTATTAATTTTGCTTTTAAGTTATCTAGCAACTTAGTTTCAGGAAGAATAGAGGAAATTCAACATCCATTTTCTCAGTCAATTAAAGATCAGGTTAATCTTGAAAGACAGCAATCTCTCCAAGTACCAATTATTAAAGAGGTTTTGACCAATAAGTACACTATATATTTAAAAAACTTCACTCAAAAGTATCTTTATAATTTTTCAACTGATATCTTATTTTTGGATGGCGATCATACCGCCACTGGATCTTTATGGAAACATGGATATTTTTATTACATTGACTCTATTCTAATTATTTTTGGAATTATTTATCTATTTAACAGATATAAAAAATTATTAATCCTATTATTATCATTGATAATTCTTTCACCAATTCCAGAGGCGATTAGGATAGATACCCTTCCAGCTTATGTTTTTCATTCTTCTTTTCTTTTTCCCTTTATGTCCATATTAATTGGAGCCGGAGTTTTGTTTATATGGAGTTTAAAATCAAATTATATAGTTAGAATTATATTTATTTTATTTTATGTCCTATGTTTTGCCAATTTTATAGATATTTACTTTTTCAAAGCCCCTATCTATCAATCAGAAGCTTTTTCTACAAGTAAGCGGGTTCTTTCAAAATATCTTAACCTTGAAAGTCAAAAAAATCGCGAAATATTTATCTTAACCAGAGAACCTGAAGTATTATTTCGCTCATTCCTTTTTTATTCTAATTCGTATAAAAAAGATAAATATAGTTTCATTAAAAATATTTATTCAAAATCACAAGACATTTTTACTATTGAAAATGTTCACTTTACAAATAATCAACTAAATCTTCCCTTGGAAGGTATTTTTACATTAATATATGATTCAAATAATTATGTCTTTAAAGACAATAAATTAAATTTATATATAAGTAATTTAGCTGATGTTGGAAATATTTACACAATAAACAAAGGACATACTTGTCAAAATTTTACCTATTCTAAATATCCAAATAATATTCACCTCAAGGATTTAAATATTGAAAGATTACCTGAAAAAGAATTTTGTGAAAAATATTTAAATATAAAATAATGAAAAACAAAAATATAGTTTTATTATTAATTTTAGCTCTCGCCCTCTTTCTTCGTCTCTACCATCTCAGGTCTCTACCCCCCGCTTTATTCTCAGACGAAGTTGATATCAGTTATCAAGCTCTAGTCTTCAATCAAAACCAAACAGATTATTTCGGAAATAAATATCCGTCTCATTTCCATTCTTTTGCTGATTGGCAACCTAGTCTTGGAATATATTTAACCTCATTTTTTCAAAAAATTACCAATAATTCAGATATATCCATCCTCCTACCCTCTGTTTTTTCTGGTCTTGCCTCAGTATATTTGATTTATTTAATTACAGGCTCTTTAGTACCCAGTTTTCTATTAGCCATTTCACCTTGGGCCATACATTACAGTCGTACTGGTTATGCCACATCAGCCATGTTATTTGTAATTTTAGCCGGTATTTATTTTTGGAAAAAATATACTCAAAAATATCACCTAAGTCATTTACTCCTCTCAATCTTTTTCTTTGCTCTCTCCCCCTATTTTTACAGCACTAGTAAATTATTTTTAATTATCATTGCCTTCATAATTTTTATAATCTGGTTTAAAAAAATAATTAAAATAAAAAGAACTCATTTAATTTTTGGAGGGATTCTGGCAATTCTTCTAATGACACCCCTCATCAACGATACCCTCAAAGGCCAAGCTGGCTTTCGTTTTTCCTATATCAGTATCTTTTCAGACCCACAGATTTCTAAAAATATTGATTATCTCCGTTATCAAGATATCTACACTACCCATCAAGGAGAGACGGGGGTAAAAACACCCTTATCATCTAAAATATTCCACAACAAATACGGTTTAGTCTTAAGTAAATTTATCAATAATTACTTTTCTTCCTTTTCCACCGACTTTCTTTTTATTAGCGGCGACCAAAACCAGAGACATGGTTTTGGCAGTCATGGTCTTCTCTATTTTCTAGATTTTTTTCTAATAATTTTTGGTTTAATCAATGTTTTAAAAAATCGTCATTCAGACAAACTGGGAATTTTATTTATTTGGATTTTAGTTTTTGCCCCTATTCCTTTTGCCCTCACCAGAGATTCACTCGGCCCCCATGCCACTCGTCTCATTTTAATGCTACCTTCATTTATTTATCTATCTTATCAGGGTATTTTATATTTAAAATTTATATCTAAATGGTTTCTTCCTGCCATTGTTTCTTTATATCTAATCTCCCTGGCTTCTTTTTGGCATTATTATCAATACGATTATCCCCAGCTTTCAGCTATGTCTTGGCACGCTGGTATGAAAGAGGCAATTATTGCCACTGAAAATATCCAGCTTCCTCTCTACTTTTCCAACGCTTACGAACCATTTCTACCATTCTTCCTTTATTACCACCCTTATCTTCCCCCCACTCCTCCAGCTGAAAATATAAAACACATAAGTACCGACTACTTTGATGGTTCAACTATTGAAGACAAATACTTCTTTGGCAACATAAATTGGTCTGGTCTAAGTAGTCTAAACACTTCCGCCATTTTTGTTGTCCCAGGGACCGCCAACAGCGAAGTTCCAAAAGATCTAAAATTACTTCAAAAAATAAATAAAAAATATATTAACGCTCAGGATTTTTATCTATATACCAATGAATAAAAAAATAATTATTTTTATTCTCATTATCATTTCTCTCTTTTCCTCCTGGCGACTACTGCGTTCTGGTTATCCTTCCATGCAAGATGATATCCAAGTCTTTCGTCTCCAGCAATTTGATCAGTGTCTCAAAGATGCTCAGATTCCCTGTCGATACATTGCCGATGGGGGACTAGGATATGGTTATCCTCTTTACAATTTTTATTCACCTTTACCCTACGCTATAGCTGAATCCTTCCATCTTCTGGGCTTTTCCTTTATTAATTCCATTAAAACTGTTTTTATTATTCCTGCCTTTTTAAGAAGCTTTGGTATGTATTTATTTTCATCTGCCTTTTTTGGGCCACTGGGTGGACTACTTGCTGCCACTCTCTATTCTCTTGCCCCTTATCAAGCCTTAAATACATTTGTTCGTGGAGCTCTGGGAGAAGCCTGGGCCTTGTCACTTATCCCCTTAGTCTTTTGGTCTTTATATAAACATAAAACAAAACTTTCAATTTTATTTTTTAGCCTTCTCCTTTTAAGTCACAATCTTAGCCTTATTTACATTCTTCCTCTTTTAACCATCATTTCTCTTATTACCAAAAAATTTAAATATTTTTTAAGAAC
>JAQVSW010000037.1:0-3009 GCA_028700345.1 Candidatus Shapirobacteria bacterium
AATCAATCCATCACTGCTGCCTCAGAAGCTATCAAAAGTTCTCCTTCTGACTACCGCGGCTTTGAGCAAAGGGCACGTATTTATCAAGCTCTTCTCGATTCCCAGCCCCAGCTTGTCGATGCTACCATTGCTGACTATCAACAAGCCCAAAAATTAAATCCTTCTTCTGCCGAGCTCACTCGCCAGCTCGCTTCTCTTTATGCCAAAAAAGGCGATCTTCAAAATACCCTGACTTATCTTTCGGCCACCGTTTCTCTCGAGCCCACCAAAGCTCAAAATTTTTATGATCTGGCCAAGATCCAGCAGCAAGCCGGTCTTCTCCCCGACGCCCTCAAAACCTACAACAGTCTTTTACCCTTAATTTCCGATCTTTCTCAAAAATCCCAGCTTGAAACTGAGAAAAAAGCTCTTGAAAACATTATCTCTCAAAACAATCTTTCTCCTTCTTCATTGCCAACTTCTCCACCCCAGCCTTCCATTTCTACCGAGGGTAATCTCCTCGAGGCTTCTACTCGCACTCCAGGGCCAATCATCGCCGCTCCAGAAACGGTAGCTGAAATTTCTCTCAAAAATCAAACCGACTCCAATTCTCTTTCCGGCACCGCCACTCTCCCCTCTGGTCAAAAACAAATTACGATTCCCAATTCTCAGTTAAAACCCTCTTCTCAGGTCTATTTGACGATTATTTCCGGTGGTAAAAACGAAAGCCTCGAGCTTCTCTCCAAATCCGCCAATTCCTTCACCGCCGGCTTTCTCTCTCCTCTTTCCGAAGATGTGATTTTCAAGTGGTGGATAGTGAATTAAATTCAATCTTCCCCTTACCCCTTCTTTAACAAGACGGGGCATTACGTAAGTTTATTAACAACGTGTCTAGTGTTCCCTCTTGTTAAAGAGGGAATTAAAGGGAGATTGGATTAAGGGGATTAATTTTTCTTTTTTACTCTCCCACTGTCGGTGTCGCCTCTACCTTTGGTGGTTCCAGCTCCGCCGCTGGGATATCAACCCTTTCTTCAACTCCTTGAGTCGGCAATGCTTCTGGCAATTTCAGTGTTTCCGCTTCTTTTGCCTGCTCAACCGCCGCTTCTTGTTGCTTTATAAAAGCCTCATATTCTTCTTTCCAGTCCGCTAGCTCTTTACTTGCCTTATCATAATCACCTGAATCCACCGGTACCAAGCTGACCGCCTGATTTAAATGATTGACTGCCAGTCCTAACTTGTTCAGTTTCTTTTCGGCGTAAGCGAGGTTATACCAGCCATTAGCTAAATCTGGTTTTAGAGTCACCACCTGTTCAAAAATTCTGCTGGCATCTTCATACATTCCCGCCGCATAAAGCAGTCCTCCAAAATCGAGCTTAAGATTAGGATTATTTGGGTCTAGAGCTATCGCTTGACTATAAGCCTGAAAACTCCAATCGGCCGCCCCCTCAATCGTTCCTACCAGTTGTCTATAAATAGTCGCCAGATTACTCCAGTAAAGTGGATTACCCCCATCCAGGGCTACCGCCGCCTTTCCTTCTCTCACTGCTTGTTGGATCAAAGTTGAAGCCTGTTCTTTATCGGTATCAGTCAAATCAGTTTTAGCTAGTATTGCGCCAGCTAGAGCCATATTCGTTTGAGCATAAATCTGTCTATATTCGGCATTATTGGGATTGATTCCAATCGCCTTAATCTGTAAATTATAAGTTCCATTTCCATCATTTTTGGCCGCCGCTACCAGCGAATTTCGGAGATATATTTCTCCCATCAGCACTCTCACTCCCCAGTATCCCCCAAAAATTGCCATCCCTGAAACCACTACTGCCAATATCACCGGGCCAGCATTTTTACCTTCATCTCCAGCCTTTAGCACCACCCTAACCTCTTTTGTATTTATATTCTTCGTTACCAGCCACATCAGTAGCCAAAGGGCTACAAAATTGATTGGGGTCAAAGCCAAAAGTATCCCCAGCATTATTACCATTAATTTTCCTCTTTGATTTTTTTGATCTTTTTTGAAAGCCAGCACTGCCAGTACTCCCATTAGAAGGCCAATCAGTCCCATTTCCGTCCACACCTGCATTCCCAGGTTTGCTCCCCAGTTAAAGACACCGAGCCAGTTCTTTTGAGCGTTAAAAGTCGCTGGTTTCCACCAGTTAAAAGCTTGAATATAATTACCAATTCCCACTCCTTGAAGTGGTCGATATTTCAGTGATTCCGTCGCAATTGACCAGGAGCTATTTACATCAAGATAATTCCAGCCCGCTCTCACCATTTTGAAAATGTCAAGGAATAGTACTAGTACCAAAAAAGCCGTCACTACCAGCTGCAGAACATAAGCTTCTCTCGACTTAATTTTTTCCATTAGTTTTTTCACCCACAAAATTACCAGAATCAGTAGCAGCCACATTTCCCCGAGCAGTGATCCCACCAAGGTCCAGTCTTGAGTAATATTAATCAGAGGATTTTCTTTTGGCCATGAAATTGGCAATTTTGCCGCTGGCAGTAAAAAAACCACCAGTGAACTTAGCGCTACCAGCAGTCCCGCTCCTGTCAGCCACTTTTCTTCGTTTTCGCTTCTACTCTCAGACACTTGGAGCCATAAAAAGGTCCAAATAGTCAGGCTCCACATCATCCCCAGGCCCGGTACTCCAAGTAGACTTCTCATTTTCAGTCCAGCTTCCCCAAAAAACCAAAAAATTGTCGCCCAGATACTTAGTCCGAGTAGCCACCACCAGCCCCGACTCACTTTTATCCGATCTTCCTTAGAAATTATCATCACTCCCACTGCCCAAAAAATTAAGCCCAGCAGACTCATTATCAGCATCAGCCAGTTTTTACCTAGACCAAAAGCATCGATAATTATGGGCAAAAATGATAATGGCAGTAGTACTAGACAAACACGGAGATAGGTTTTAAGTATTTTTATCATAAAATCAGCTTAACAAAAGCCATCCCCCAGAGCAACCCCAAATTTTCTTTTCTCCGCATATTTTTCTCTCTGGATTATTTTTTTAGATTTTAGACTTTAGA
>JAQVSW010000037.1:3109-7391 GCA_028700345.1 Candidatus Shapirobacteria bacterium
TTTAGACTTTAGAATTTAGACTTTTTTTATTTAAGTTTTGTCAGCGGATTTATCTTTCCATTTCCACTCTTAATTTCAAAATGCAAATGAGTTCCTGTCGATCTCCCCGTGCTTCCCATTGTTCCCAGTTTTTGCCCCTGAGACACCTTGTCTCCCGCTCTCACCACTATCGAATTATTTAAAAGATGGGCATAAAGAGTCTGAAAGCCATTACCGTGATCAATGACTACATAATTACCATAACCACCACTATTCCATCCTGCCTGAACTACCGATCCTGTTGCCGCCGCCACTATCGGCGGATTACCAGCGTTGGCAATATCTACTGCCGGATGATACCAAGAATACCTTTGAGTAATTCCTCCTGATGTTGGCCACATAAAACTACCCTCACCCACCACTCCCGGAATTGGTGCTACTTTTTGAGCCACATATTTTGTTCCCGTAATTATATCTCTGGGCCTAACTCCCTCTGGAATTATCAATTCTTGTCCGGCTACCAGAGCAAAAGTTTCGTCGTTACTAAAAGAATTAAAAGGATAATCAACAATGTTTTGAGAATCAATTCCATAATATTTGGCAATACTATAAATAGTTTCCCCTCTTTTAACTGTATGTCTCACTCCTGTCACCGGTAAAATTTTAATAATTTGTTTTGGTTTAATCGCCTCCACTGATTTAAGGTTGTTTTCCCATAGAATCGTATCAATACTCACTCCATATTTTTGAGCAATACTAGAAATAGTATCTCCCTCAACCACCCTATATTCCACCATTTCTCCTTTAGGTAAATTAGAAATTAAAGTCACTACCCCCCCCTCTTCATTGTCAGCCGCCATAATTAAATATCCGCTTCCCCCATTTTCGTTATTATCCCTATTTCTTATCAAATCTTCGAGACTACCTGAAAAAACTATCCCTCCAAAACACAATATTGCCAGGCTTATGCTGACAAAACTTTGGGAAAAACGACCTCTTTGTTTATACATTAGCTTGGCCGTGCCATCTTTTATATTAACTACCCACCCCAAAAATAAATTACCTATCTCCGCCCAAAAGCGTCCCTGGAGTTCCAAAAATTGTTTTATCAGTTGAATTTCTTCTTTCAATTATTCTATTTTAACTATTTAACTATTTACTACTCAACTATTAAACTAATTTACCTCTTTCCCACCTTTTTCAAAAAATCATCATTTGTCTCAGTCTTATTCATTTGTTCAATAATCAGTTCTGTCATTTGATCTTTTTCATCCAGATTATCAAACATTCTTCTCATTGCCATTACTCTCGACAAAATTTCTTCCGGAAGCAACAATTCTTCTTTTCTTGTCCCTGATTTTAAAATATCAAAAGCGGGGAAGATTCTTCTTTCCGCTAGTTTTCTTTCGAGGCGCAGTTCCATATTTCCTGTTCCCTTAAATTCTTCAAAGATTAGTTCATCCATTTTTGAGCCAGTATCAACCAGAGCTGTTCCAATTATTGTCAGTGAACCTCCATTTTCAATTTTTCTGGCTGCGCCAAAGAATTTTTTTGACGGATACAAGGCTGCCGGATCAAAACCTCCCGACAGTGTTCTCCCTGAGGTAGGAATAGCCAGGTTATAGGCCCGAGCGAGTCTCGTAATCGAATCAAAGACCATAAACACATCTTTGCCCATTTCCACCAGTCTCTTGGCTCTTTCAATCGCAATTTCCGCGGCTCTAGTTTGTTCTTCTGGTTTTTGATCAAAATGCGAGGCAATTACTTCACCTTTCACAAATCTTTGCATGTCAGTTACTTCTTCTGGCCTCTCTCCCACTAGCACCGCCATTAGATGAACATTAGGATGATTGGCCGCGACTCCAGCCGCAATTTCTTTTAAAAGAGTCGTTTTCCCCGCCTTCGGTGGAGACACAATCATCCCTCTTTGGCCAAAACCAATTGGACAAAAAATATCAATGATTCTCGTCGAAAACATTTTTGGGTCAAACTCAAGTTTTACCTGTTTTATCGGATAAATAGGCACAAGATCTTTAAATTCTGCCCTATTTTGAGCCGCCATTAAATCAAGGCCATTAATTTTATCGATTCGGACAAGACCCCAATATTTTTCTCCATTTTTTGGCGCCTTAGCCACTCCAGTAATAAAATCACCTACTCTCAGACTATAACGTCTGATTTGCATCGAACCGATTACTGCATCTTTGTGTCCAGGATTAAATTTTGGTCTCACAAAGCCCTGTCCATCAGACATGATTTCCAGGATTCCGGAAATTATCTCCAGCCTCATGGGGCTACTCTCAATTTCTGGTTTTTTATTCACCATACTGGTGTCGACCTTTGGCGGCGCAGTAGCCTGGCTTTCTTTTTTAGGATTAACAATCACTACGCGATTGTTTGTTTCTGTTTTAACTTCGGCGGGCACCGCCACGACCTCTTGGGTTTTTACTGATTTTCTAGGCATTATTGGGAAAAATATATAAAAAACAACACACGCTTAAACCGGGAATGCTCTATTGTATAAAATCTTGTCTTCCCTGTCAAATTAATGTCATTAATAAAAATAGAGTTGAAAGTAGCAGACCTGCCCCCTCTGCTACTCTCAACTCTATCTTTAAGGCTATTTTGACAAAAAAAAGCCTATAAACTGGGAAAGCCCAATTTGACTTTTTATATTTTTAGCCTTATTTTAGAAATTGAAGAAACAACAATATTCGTGTTCCACCTGCTTTGAGAATATCGATAAAGTTGTTTCTTTTTTGTTTCTAAATTTTAATTTATATTTTTTGACTTTAGATTTTTTTAATTTAAAGTACTAATTTTCCTCCAAGTTTTGCCATTGCCTTGATCTGATTCTCCGCCCACTTATCTTTTCTTGATAACTTCTCCCACCACTTCTTGGACATAACTCATATTAGCACCCTCTTTTTTTCTTGTCTATACCCTATAAGAAATTACCTGTCCAAAAACAGCCATCCTATAATTATATTTATTACTATTTTTAGCTTTAAAAACACCGCGATTCTCCTCTTATCAACAATGTGTGGAAAACTATAAAGTTAACTAAAAATTTTAAAAGATATATTTTTTAGTGACGTTGAGCCTGGTAACAGACTCGCAGGAACAAAAAAATATATCAAGAAAATTTTTTATAGTTAAACTTTAGATTTTTTTCAATTCCCCAATCTCCTCAATCTTAAGCATTTCCATTCCCAGACTTTTTATCTCCTTTACTCGCCTTTCTTCCATTTTCACTTTTCTTACTTTTCCCAGCAGCGACACCTCGCCGATGAGTACAGGCGCTTTTTGTTTTAAGTCTTCCTGCTTACCCCCCTCCTTGTTAAAGGAGGGGCTGGGGGTAGATTGAATAACCCGGTCTTTATAGCTCGAATATATCGCGCCAACTACCGCCAAATCTACTCCAGGATCAGAAATTTTTATCCCTCCCGACACCGCCACAAACACATCTTCCTTGTAAAGTGGGATTCCCAGTACCTTTTGCGCCACCGCTACCAATAGCTGTCCTCGATTATAATCAATCCCCGAAAAAATTCTTTTTGGTATTTGCGAAAAGGATTCGGTGACCAGAGCTTGTATTTCAACCAGCAGCGGCCGACTTCCTTCCATCACCATACTAATTGTTGACCCAATTTGAGCCACTTTACTATCAATTAGACTCACCTCTTCTGACGATATTTCTCGAAGTCCCCTTTCTTCCATTTTAAACACCCCCACCTCATCCGTCGGTCCAAAACGATTTTTATTTACTCGGAGAATTCTCAGCTCTCCATTTTTCTCTCCCTCAAAATACAAAACTGTGTCGACCATATGCTCTAGCATTTTCGGACCCGCGATATCTCCTTCTTTGGTCACATGTCCCACGATAAAAATCGCTACCCCACTTTTCTTGGCCATCTCCACCAATCGAAAAGTCGATTGTCTTATTTGCGTCAAAGATCCCGGTGTTCCGGAACCCTCACTGTAAGACATCATCATTTGAATACTATCTACTACCACTATTTTGAACACATTATTTGTTCTCTCAATTATCTCCTCAATTTCTTCAACTACATTCGTTTCTAAAATATCAAATTTACTTTTATTAAGACCGAGGCGCTCCACTCTCAGGGCTATTTGCTCCGCTGTTTCCTCCGCCGCTACATAAAGACCTCCAATTTTTCCTAAAAGTTGAGTCAACAAAGTACTTTTTCCAATCCCCGGTTCTCCCGCAAATAGGACCACTTGCCCTCGGACAATTCCTTTACCCAAAACTCTATCAAACTCCTTAATGTCCGTAGAAAAT
>JAQVSW010000038.1 GCA_028700345.1 Candidatus Shapirobacteria bacterium
TCAATAAACTTTTTAGCTTCCTTTTCCTCTGTAAATAGCGATTTAGTATAGGTAAAATCCCCATCAAATAATT
Organism: Candidatus Shapirobacteria bacterium; assembly: GCA_028700345.1. Taxonomy (GTDB): domain Bacteria; phylum Patescibacteriota; class Microgenomatia; order UBA12405; family UBA12405; genus UBA12158. Next base: position 74 of record JAQVSW010000038.1, read on the forward strand.
TAAGTTTATTTTTTTCAATAAAATTTTTACTGCCAATCTTTATTAGTTCAGCTTCAAAATTTACTTTTTTATTAAACTGAGCTCCGATTTTAAAATATTTTTCTTTTTTAAAGGCTTCAATTTCTCTTTCCCTCTCACAAATGAGTCGAACCGCTACCGACTGCACCCGTCCCGCAGAGAGACCTCTTCTCACTTTTTTCCATAAAATCGGTGATAAAGAATAACCTACTACCCGGTCAAGGACTCTTCTTCCCTGCTGGGCGTTGACCAGATTCATATCAATTTCCCGAGCCTTATTTAAAGCCTCCTCCACCGCTTCTTTGGTAATTTCGTGAAAAGAAACCCGAGATATCTTAGCCGCCTCAATTTTTCCTTTTTGGCCTTCAGTTAAGAGCCATTTAACATGCCAAGCAATTGCCTCCCCTTCCCGGTCTGGGTCAGAAGCCAAATAAATACTTCCCGCTCCTTTTGACAGTCGAGAAAGCTGAGAAACTATCTCCTTTTTTTTAGGATCAATCACGTAATCAACGGTAAAATCTTTTAAATCAACTCCCATTTTACTCGTCGGTAAATCTCGAAAATGCCCCACTGTCGCCATTACCTCATAGTCACTGCCTAAATATTTTGAAATAGTCCTGGCCTTTGTTGGCGACTCTACAATTAATAATTTTTTCATAAAATACAGTCTACACCCTTATAATTGCCTATTGTAACATTACTCTCTCTGCTTGCCCGTCCGTAGCTTTAGCGAGGGAGGGTCAAGTTGTCTATCTCCAGAAGGGGTATCGCCCCTTCTTTTATCAGCCAGTTGGTGGCAAAGCTCCCTTTATCAGTTATTCTGCCCGGTACGCAGTAGACATCTTTATTTTTTTCTACAAATTTAGAGGCGAGTAGGATTGTCCCACTATTTTCTCCACCCTCAATTATTATCAAAATATCGGCATAATTAGCTACCTGCTCATTTAATTTCTGAAAATTCTCCCCTTCAAAAACCTTTAGTTTTATATTTTCTCTTTGACACATTCTAATAATTTCACTATTACATCCCGTTACTTTAATAGTCACCACTTCTTCTTTTTGCAATACTTTCATTATTTTTCCTATTACTTCCTTTCCATAATCACTCATGTACCTACTCCCAACAATAGCTATTTTTTTCATTCCTTCAGTCTCGGCACTACTGTCTCCGGCTCCTCAAACCACTCTTTTAAGATATCTCCCATAATCGGTGCCGCCACATCACTCCCCTCGCCCCCTCTCTCGACCAGCACCGTAATTGAAATTTCTGGACTATCCGCCGGGGCAAAAGCCGTCAGCCAAGCGTGGGTATCATCTGTCCCATCTCCCAGCTCCGCGGTTCCAGTTTTACACGCAATCTCAGTTTTAAAATTAAAGAGGGGCCAAGCGGTTCCTCCACTATTACACGCTTCCTTCATTCCTTCTATAACCGCCACCCAGTTCTCTTCTTTAGCTTTAATTTCACTACAATTAACCGGCTTATCCTTGAGCAGTGACATTTGACATTTTTGTCCTTTACTAGCAACAATATTTGTCATTTGATTAATTTGGAGTGGAGTTACAGTTAGATTTCCCTGGCCAATTGACAAGTGATAAGTATCTCCGAGATACCACCTTTCTCCCAAATTATTTCTCTTCCACTGATCATCCGGTATCAAACCCGCTACTTCTCCGGGTAGTTCTACTCCCGTCACTTGTCCAAAACCAAATCTCTCCGCCCAGTTTTTTATTCTATCTACCCCCATTGCCTCCCCCAGTTTATAAAAGAAAATATCATTTGATCTTTTAAGAGCCTTAACTACATTTACCATCCCATCAGTCTCTCCTCTTTTTGTCCAAAGCCAGTTATTAAAAGAATAATCACCAATTTTTATTACCCCCGTATCTTGAATTAAAGTCTCTCTACTTATCAAGCCCTCTTCCAGAGCTCCGAGAGCTTCTACCAGTTTAAATACACTTCCCGGATGATATTTTGCCCCCATCGTCCGATTCATCATCGGTAAATTAACCGTATCTTCAAGATAAGTTTTTATTGTTTCTTTGTCATAAGAATAATTAAAATTATTAGCATCAAAGCTTGGTGAAGAAACTAGAGTAATAATTTTCCCTGTTTTGGGCTCACTCATAATTACCACCGCCTTTATCCCCTCAAGCATTTTATAAATTTTATCTTGCCAATAGGCGTCAATACTTAACGCTATTTCCTTTCCTGGGACTGGATCAAGTTGCCCCAAATCTCGATTACTATTACCTACCGCATCAACTTCAACTAATTTATATCCATCAGTTCCGAGAAGCTCACAGTCCATCTCTTTTTCTATTCCTGATCTTCCCAAAACACTTAGGTTTTGAAGAACTCGTCCACATTTGCCATTTTTAAGTTCATCCTCGTTTACCTTTCCTAGATATCCCGTCACACTGGACATTGAATCTCCATAAACATAAAAGCGTTTTATTTCTCCATTAAAATCAATGTTTTCCGCCACTTTTCTCCCTTTTCGATCAACAATTTCTCCTCTAGCTGCTGGCAAAATTATTTTTGTCACCCGATTATTTAAAGCCAAATTACGATAATAAGAACCCTTAATTATATTTAATTTGATTACCGTCGCCAAAATAATTCCAAAACTCAAAACTAATGCTGCCTTAAACCACCAAAATTTCATCTTTAAGATAAACTGGAAACTAATTTAATTCTATCTAGCCACTCCATATTTTCCAGTAGTTCCCCTTCCCCCTTGACCACCCCAAAAGAGGGGCTGGGTAGCACTTGGGCATTTATCTTTATCTCTTCCTCAATTAATTTATCTATCCCAGGAAACTGAGATCCACCCCCCGACATCACTACTCCTCTTTTTAAAACATCATCAGCCATCTCTGTTGGCATTTCATCGAGAACAATTTTAACTAAATTTACAATTCTTTTAACATTTAGAGCCGTCGCTTCTTTTATTTCCTCACTTTTGAGACGAATACTTTGGGGTAAATTTGTCTCAAGGTCTCTACCTCTAATTACTCCCCCCATTTCAATTTTTACCCTTTCAGCCGTGTTTTTACCAATATAAAGGCCATATTTCATTTTTACATAACTAATAATTGATTCATCAAAATCATCGCCTCCCATTTCCAGGCCCCTGCTTATTACTACTCCTCCCATTGACACTAATGAAGCTTCCGTTTTTCCTCCGCCAATGTCCAAAAACAGCACCCCGCCACTTTCATCCAGTTTAAATCCACTTCCGAGAACCCCGAGGATACTACTTTCCACCATAATTACTTTTGGTATTCCTACCTGCGCCAGTATCGCCCTGAAAGCTCTTTTTTGGACATTACTAATTGTCCCCGGCACTCCCACAATTACTCTCGGTTTTAAAATTTTTGGATAAGGGCTCGGAATTTCATTAATCAGTTTCATAAAATAAGCTAGCAGTGCCTCAGCACTAACAAGATCCGCAATTGCCCCTCGATTTATAGGCGCTACCACTTCAATTTGTTTGGGCTCGCGGTTGACCATTTCCTTTGCTTTTTGTCCAAAGATAAGCATTTTTTGAACTCCATTTTTCTTTTTTTTAAGTCTGGCCACCATCGACGCTTCGTCAACCACTACTCCCTTATCTTTTACATAAATTTTAAGGTTGCTGCTCCCCATATCCAAACCTATTTCCCAGTAAAAATTAGCAAAAAACTTAGAAAAAAGCTTCATTTCATCAGTATAACAATTACTGCTAAAATTAAAAGGTGACTTCCATTATCAATTTTCTTATTTCTCTCCTTTTCTTTTTTACCCCCCTAATTTTTACTTCTATTACCTCCGAACTTTTTGAAGTGCCCAAAATGTACTTTGTCTATTTATCGACCCTCCTCATTATTTTTTTTCATTTAATCAATTATTTAAAAGGCAATACTTCCCTTTTTTTCAAAAATAAATTAACTATCTTTCTACTTATCTTCTTTTCTACTCAACTTCTTTCAACTATTTTTTCCGTCGATCTTCATACTTCTATTTTTGGCTATTACTCTCGCCTCAATGGTAGCCTCTTGTCTCTTCTTTTTTATAGTCTTCTTTTCTTAATTCTCCCTCTTTATTTAACTCCAAAATTTAAAAACAAAATCATCAATCTCATTCTAACCTCCGGTCTTCTCGTTTCCAGCTATGGTATTCTTGAGCATTTTGGCATCGACAAGCATCTTTGGGTTCAAGATGTTCAGTCTCGGGTTTTTTCCACTCTCGGTCAGCCAAACTGGCTCGCCGCCTACCTCTGTATTCTCCTCCCACTAGCCCTTCACAAATTTCTTAAATCTAAAATCTTTTCTCTAAAATCTTCTTATTTCTTATTTCTCATCTCCAACTTCTATCTTTGTCTTTTATTTACCAAATCAAAAACAGGCCTCATCGCCGCTATTATCTCTCTGGGTATTTATTTCCTCATTAAACTTTTCCAAAAAACCAATTTATTACTTCTTACTATTCCTCTACTTATCTTCTTACCTACTTCTCTAATTATCTCAAACCCAATCAAAGACTATCTTTTCCCTCAAAAAATTTCCTCATTAATAGATCAAAGTACTACATTAAACATTACTCCAAGTGAGAACATTCGCAAAATAGTTTGGCAGGGCAGTCTCGATTTATGGAAAGCCTTCCCTCTTTTTGGCACCGGCCCCGAAACCTTTGGCTTTACCTATTATTGGACTCGCCCTGCCGCCCACAACCTTACTTCCGAGTGGGATTTTCTCTACAACAAAGCTCACAATGAATATTTAAATTATCTCGCCACCACCGGCACCCTGGGTTTTATTAGCTATTTATTTTTGATTATCTCTTTTCTAGTTTCTTGTTTCTCCTCTCCTTTTATTTTTGTTTCCTTCATTTCAATTTTAATTTCAAATTTTGCCGGCTTTTCTGTCGTTACCACCTCTCTTTTCTTTTTTCTTCTACCAATATTGGCTCTACCAGAAATATCAACAAAAGCACAACCTAAACCCAAACCAAAAATATTTTATTTTATTACTACTGCTCTTTTTCTTTTTCTAATTTCTAAAATCTTTTCTCTATTTCTAGCCGATATTGCTTATAACCAGTCCCAAATTGCCTATAACCGCGCCCTCTATCAGCCAAGCCAAAAAAATATCAACCTAGCCCTTACTCTTCGCCCCAAAGAAGCCCTTTATTACAGTCAGGCTTCGTTAATAGCCGCCAAGTTAAATAATGCCCCTCTGGCCACTGCTCACTCAAATTTGGCCCTATCTCTCTCCCCTGCCTCTACTAATTTATGGAAAGAAAGGGCTCAAGTATTTTCCGAATTATCACTTATCGACTCCGAGTATTTTTCTCTAGCCATTGATGCTCTAAAAAACACTGTTCGCCTCGCTCCTACCGACGCCAAAAGCTTTTATCTTCTTGGTAAATTTTATGAAGCCGCTTCTGAAAATGATTTAGCTATCGAAAATTATCAAAAAGCTCTCACTCTTAAAGCCAATTACGACCACGCTTCTTTTGCCCTAGGCGAGCTTTATTTTTCCCAAAAAAACTACCCCGAGGCTAAAAAATATTTTGAACTAACCCTCACCCTCGCCCCCAATAACCAAGAGGCTAAAGAGTATTTGGAGAAAATAAAATAAATCTAAATAATATTTAAAAATTATTTTTCCAATGATAATTCCAATTGTTTGTTTGGAAGTTCCTTAAAAGATATACTTAAATGTTTATTTTCAAGCTCTGGTCTATTTAAATCGACATTTATCCTTTTAATCTCCATGGCTACAAGTTTATTTGCTATAGGGTTAGAGTGTTTATCTAAAATTAATTTCTCTCCGTTTTGAGTTATTATTTTTTGAATTGCTATAAAATCATTTTCGAGTTTTTTAAACACAGGGAACTTAGTAATATTTTGATCCACTAAATTTTTTGCTTTTTGTTTTTGAACATCATTTAAATAATTGAAACCATAGCGAAAAACAAAGAATGAAACTAAAGCCTCATCTTCTGTACTTACCTTTGTAGTTGATTTAAGCATCGTATCTAAAGAAGTTACAATTTCTTCATTGTGTAAAACATTCTTCTTTCCCCACTGTAAAGCACGATCCTCTAGAATATGACCTGCCAATTTATCTAACATAAGAAGGGGTGTTTCCATAGAATTATTTTTTTCAAAAGTTTCCATTATTCTAAGTTTATTATACATTATGGTACAAATTGTTGTAAACCGTTCTTAATAGTCTCCAACTCAAGCTGCATCACGTCAGGACTAGATAATGGTTCGGTAAATGTATTATAGCCATTCCAATCAATTATATGGATTTTTGGGCTACCGTCAGGTAATATTTCAACGAGAACATTTCCAGGGTGAATATATCCAGGCCATCCACGGTCTCCTTGCCAATTTAATATATTATCAGGTCGAACTAAGTCTCCATGAGCTTGGCCAGTGATTGACTGATTTAATGCAAGGTTATTAACAACTTCATCAACTGATCCTTGAGTAAAGGTACCTCCTCTACTTAGATATTCACCTAAAGATACTGTATTTGGTATATACTTCTGTTGAAAACCTATTACTTTACCAGATTCATCAACAACATCACCCATATAACCTTGGACAAGAGGTGCATTACCATATTGTTGATAAAAACTTATTTGAGATGCGTTTCCTGGTAAATCTGGATCAAAAAAAATTTTAGTTAATACATTTGAATTTTTATCAAGGTAGGTGGATCCGAATGAACCTCCTCCAATTTTACTTCCTGTAATTTGGCTCACATTTACTATCGGTCTTCCTGGAGTCAAATTTGTCATAGAAGTATCTGTTAAAGTTCCGACAATTTTATTTCCTGTAATTTGGCTCATATTTACTATCGGTCTTCCTGGAGTCAAATTTGTCACAGAAGTATCTGTTAAAGTTCCGATTTGTGTTTTAAGAGTAGGTATGAAAACTCCAGAATCTGTTACGGTTGAAGTATCTAATAAAGTCTCAACTTCTATCTTTAAATTTGCCTTTGACCACTGTTTAGCTTGGTTAATATCGACTCCTAGAGCCACTAAATCAATTCCAGATGAGATTAAGGCGTAGTAGCAATCTT
>JAQVSW010000039.1 GCA_028700345.1 Candidatus Shapirobacteria bacterium
TAGTGGCACAGTACCACGGAAAATTTTTGGGTAAAAGAGAGCGATTGATCATCATATAGCCTTGCTGAATGGGGACAGCCCAGAAAAGCATGTCGTTGATACTGGCAGAGGAAAGAGGAAAATTTTTCAAACCAATAATTTGATTATTTTGATTGATAATGGTGCACTGGGCACCGACAATAACGGTTTTAGGATTTGATTTTAAATATTTTATTTGTTTTTCCAGGCGGTCTGGGGTAGAAATATCATCGGCGTCCATACGAGCTAGATATTTACAGCGAGCGAGGGATATAGCAATGTTTGAAGTAGTGGAAACACCTAAATTAAGGCGATTGCGATAAGCGCGGATTCGGGGATCAAGGCGGGCGTATGACTTAATTATTTTCCAGGAATCATCGGTAGAAGCGTCATCAACGATAATGAATTCGAAATTTTTATAAGTTTGATTGAGGATTGATTCAATAGACTGAGCCAGATATGGGGCGGCATTAAAAACCGGCATATAGACAGATAATGCTGGTTTTTTAATTTTATAGTTGGTCATAGAAGTTTCGTCCTTCCGGACTCATCAGTAAGGATGGTGGCTAAGCCATAATATCCTTAAACTTCTAATCTCTTTCTTCTTTCTTTCCTTTTTTGCACCTTTTTTGGCTAAAACTCAACACACGAATGTGAAGAGAAGCTAAATTGGGTAGGTGCAGAACCATAAGTAGCTTTTGGGCTAATCAAGCAATCTTGCGATTACTTGGTGGTTGGGTCCAAAGATGGGACAATTTGAACATTGTTCTTTTGAACAAGGTCGGCCGGTATTTTTGGTAACAAATCAGTGGTGGTAGCAAAAAATGCCAGCTCTGAATGAATATCAAAGTTACCATTGCGAATTTGGTCAAAAATACGAACTAAATCGTTTTGTTCAAACTTATCTTGTTCTGGATACCAAAGCACTATCTCGCCGTTGCGAAGATCAAATTCGTAAGATCCTGGTTTTAGGGTCATAAGAATACCTTCGTTGTACAGGGTTGTACCTTGACGGATACCACCAGCGAAAACTCGGGCAAAGAAACCTTCAGGAACATTGAGTTTGTATGAAACCCAAGTGGTTTCAATAGCCTTAAGTTCTTCGGCAGTAAGATTTTCGTTCCAGACCTTATTTGGGACAACAATTTTTCTGCAGGTAAAAGTAATTCTCTTGCCTAAGATTGTGTCCAAATTTTCACCTTGCTGAGTTATGGTGTCAAGTTTTCCTTCAATGGAAGGGTTTGTTGGTAAGATAACTACAACAGATGCCTCAGTCGGGATGACTGGTGTTTCGGTAGAAACGGCTTCTTCGGTTGTTTCTACAACAGATTCTTCAGTTGTTTCGACAACAGGTTCTTCAGTTGTTTCGACAACGAGTGCTTCTGTGGCGACAACAACTGGTGCTTCGATAACAGGTTCATTGACAACGGGTTCATTGACAACGGGTACTTCAGCGGTTGGTGCTTTGGTAACAGTAGCGGGGCGAGAAAAAATATTCCCAGCATAACTGCTAATAATACAAGCACCTAGACAGAGGACTGTCAAACAGACCAGTCCGACAATTGTAATACTTTTCCAATTTTCATTCATTTCACCCTCCTTTTGGGTGTTTGAAAATTCAGGTTGCCATTGTGAGGCGTTTTTACGACGAATTTCTTCGCGTTCTTTAAAGCCCCTTCTGGCGTTGGATTTTCTGGGGTCCATAATAGTTTCCTTTCAGGGAGACCTCCCAGAACAATTGCATTGTGAAACATTAAGTCACCTGTGTGACAAGATCCGTCATTGGACCTTTACTGCGTTTTCGAACCCTCTCCTTTGAATAGGATTCATTTGAGCTACTAAACGAGTTAATAGACCAGATGAATCCTACTAAAGGGGATTTAGCCTTTTGTTTTTTTTGGAAAGATTTAGAAGAAAGAGATTGTTAAAGTACTCTACTTTAAGCTAATCTCAAACGCGGTGTTTGAGCAGCCGCGGGTAGTTTTGGTTTATATTAAAACCAAAGGAGATAAGGGGTTGAGATAACTGAGGAGCCACCCAACTCCTTATTCTCCTCTGGCCTTAATGGCCAGAATTTATTGTTAAAATATTAAAAGTTGACTATAACAATCAACAATTAATTGTAAGGAAGTGTATCAAGAAAATGCAATAATGTCAAGTTATAGGACGTGATTTTTATTTGATTTGTTTTTTATACTAGTTATTTACTAAATACAGGGATCTATTTCTAGACCCCTGTATTATTTAAAAACTTACGAATTTTTATTCAGTGCTTTTTTCCGGAGAGGGCATTATTTCAGTCCCATTACTAGTAACAATATCTTTGGGGATGCTTGATAAAAGATCCGGAGTAACTCGAGCTAAAACCAGGGGATTATCGATATCAAAATTGCCATTTCTAATTTGGTCGATTATTCTTTCAAGATCTTTATCGGCAAAATCTTTTTGATCATCAGGCCTAATGGTGATTTCACCATTTCGCATTTGAAAATCATAGACTCCGGGGTTTAGAGTTAACAAGACGCCGTCTTCTATTTGATAATCACCTTGCTTGAATCCACCGGAAAATAATCTGGCAGTTGAACCCTGGGGAACTGAAACCTGAACTGTTTGCCAGGTTTGCTCGACGATTTCCAATTGCTCTTTATTTAATTCTTGATTCCAAGGAATATCAGGGAAAAGGAAGGATCTGGAAGTATAGGTTGATCGAATTCCGTATTCTGGAGTATCTAAGTGCTCGGCAAAAGAAGTAGTAGCTTCACTTAGACCGGCTTTAATATCAGGTGTTTTGGCGACTAAAAATTCTGGGGCTTTTAGAGTTTCGGTGGCACGGGGAAGAAATTCCACTGGAGCTGAAGTAGGGGTTTTTTGAGTATCAGTACCAGCATCAGGGGTGAAAGTGGCGGTAATAGGAGTAGGAGTTTCTGCTACATTTACTGATTTAGGGGCTCTGAAGCAACCAGCGGTAACAATAGTGATGAGTGTAGCAGTACCAATGCGAAACGATCTTTCAATCTTATTCATTTTTTTAAAATTAAACAATTAATATTTAATCGTCGTAAGTATATCAAATTATAGCTTTATTGTCTATATTATGCTCTTGTATAAATTAATATTGGATTATAGGATATATAAAATAAAATTGCATAAAAAAGAAAACAAATCTATTTGCCAGGAAAGGTGAGGGTGATGTCGGTGCCGAGGGCGGTAGCTAGCTTTTGAATAAAACTAAGGGTAGGATTGGCACGGCCGGATTCGAGACGGGCTAGGGCAGATTGTTTGGTGCCCATACGATCGGCGATATCTTTTTGAGTCAGTTTTTTATTAATTCGAGCTTCGATGATTTTTCCAATAAGCTCATATTCTGGTTGAAGTTTGTCGTATTCCTTTTTGAATTCGGGGTTTTTCATGGCCTCGGCCATAAATTCTTCTAGTGTGGTAAATTTTCTGTCGTCAACTTTATTTTTCATTATTTAATATAACATATGTGTTATATAAGTGTCAATCTTCTAGATTCAGCAATATTTATTTCTCTAGACGGAGTTTTTTGAGTTTTCTTCTTAAAAGCATGTAATAAATAATATGTTTTATTCATATGTGTGTATATAATGCGAATTTTAGTGTCGCCATGACTTCTTAATTCATAAAGATTATTTGTGAGTTTTCTTGAATATGGATAATGGAGAATTGGACCATATTGAGACAAAAGGATAGCAAGTCTGGCATATTTTGAAATAGTGGATTGATCCTGGGAATTGATAAATTTTTCAACTGGTTTATCACCTCTTGGGGTGGAATAAAATTCAACTAAGAAACTCACAAGTTAAATATAACACAAAATTTAAGATAAAAATATTACTAAATAGCTTAGAGATGTTTGATGAATTCTTTTATTTCTGGGGCCATTTGGTCGTCAAGCATGGCCACGGCTAGGTTGGCTTTTAGCCAGCGAAGAGGATCACCGGTAGTCATCCAGTCAGATTTGTCGTCAGTGGCCTCGGTTAGAACAATGTCACTGGCCGACAGCGTATTGACGGCGTCGGCAAACCAAAGTTCATTATTTTTTCCAGTAGATTGTATATTTAGTACTGGCCATAATTTTTTGGAATCAACGATAAAGCGGCCCCCCTGGGCAAAAAAAGAGGGGGCTTCACTGGCTGGTAATTTTTCGTACATACCTGAGATACGATTGGGGTATTTGGGATCTTCTAAATATTTGGCAGAGCCATAGCGAACAATTTCTTCTGGTCCAACATCTTTGACAGAATCAACAATCGCGGGTGAATACTGTTCAAAGGTAGCAATCATTTTTTTAAGATAACGACCGGTATCTTTTTCGACAATTAGATCATCACCAAACATATAAACAAAGGGGTCATTGCCGATAAAGGATTTGGCAGCTAAAAGAGGGGAGGCATTGCCATAAGGAAGCCTCGGTGACTGAGGGACTAGTTTAAGAGTTTTTAGACTTTGATTGATTTTCTTGAGTGAGTCGAGTGCTTCTAATTTATTGACAGATTTGAGATAAGAATTCCAATCTTCATTGGCTTTAAAATAATTTCTGATGGTTTTTTCGCCATGTCTGTGAACAATACAAAGATCGGTGATACCGGCGGCAATGGCTTCTTCGACGAGATACTGAATATTAGGTTTACTGAGGATGGGAACGAGTTCTTTGGCGTAGGCTTTGACGGTGGGTAAAAAACGGGTACCGCGCCCAGCGGCGGCGATAACAGCTTTGGTGACAGATTGTTTTGACATATGAATATATGATAACAAATTGATTATTTGGTAGAATAGCGGGTACTCTGTATATGTATGGGCCCATAGCGTAGTTGGTAGCGCGTTCCCATGGCATGGGAAAGGTCAGGGGTTCGAGTCCCCTTGGGTCCACCGAGATAAATTTAGGCCTGTAGTGAAATGGCATCACAGAGGTCTCCAAAACCTTTATTTATGGTTCGACTCCATACAGGCCTGCAAAATATGATATAATTTGACTATGTAAGTAATTATTTACCCATCAACTAGATGTTGGTTTTTTTGAAAGAAAAAATGTCGAATTTTGAAGCAAGAATACAAAGACAACAAGAAGCTATTTTGCAGGAAAGAATGAAAAAAGAAGCAGAAGAACGGGTTGCCCTTAAAGAAGTTGAGGCTATAGATGCTCAGAGATTAGATTTGATAAAAAGTGATGAGAGGTTTAATCAAATAAAAGAAGTTGCTTATTCACCAGAACTTAAACAAGCTTTAGAAAAATATCGGCGTCTTTTTGGATGGCCAAACATGGATTATAATGGTAGGGAATCTTTTGATATTTCAAATAAAGAACATTTTAATATTTTATTTTCAGATAAAGAAGATCCCGTTGGTAGTTTTAGAGTTTACGTAAGATTTATGAACAAAATTTATGGAGATGAAGGTGTTCCTGATAGAGGTCCAGAAGATGCAGTAGTAAGAATAAGTTGGAGAGATGAACCAACAAAAAGAAAGTTGGTGTATAAAACTAGTGGATCAAAAGGTAGTGGGTCAAAAGAAGAATATGATGGGGCAGACGCAAGAGAAGGTTTAGGTATTGAATTTTATCATAGTAAATTTAAAGATACTGAGAAAAAATCAGTTCCCGTGTTTTATGAATTAGATGCCTTTTTAAATTATTTAGCAAAATTAGTCGTTACAAAAATGGAAAACCATTATTTTAAAGAAGAACAAATTTATGAAAAGGGTATTGGTATTTAGGGATAGATTGTCAAAGATAGGTTCAGTCATTATTCACAATCTTTGCCTACGTCCCACAAATCGTGACTACGGTAAGGTAAACCTGCCATTTGTTGAAAACTACGGCAGATAAACCTGCAAAAAAATGATAAAAAAAATTTTTATATTGACGGGCTTAGGTCAAGAACTGACCTTGCCTCTTTTGAAAATGGCTGAGGGGAAACTGAGCAAGGAACTGGAAATTGAAACAAAAATATTTAATTCCGGTTGGGAAAGTAGAAAGAATTTTGAAGAACTCTTTAATTCTTTGAGTAAAAAAATTGAGAGGGTTGATGGGGAAGTAGTACTCATTGCAATAAGTGCCGGGATGGTGGCGGCTTTGGTGGCAAAAAATAAATATGGCGATAAAATATCAAAAATAATTTCACTTTGTGGCTGGAGCCGACCGAAAATAAAGTTATCTTATAAAGAGAAAAAGCATTATAAAGCCTTGACTGATCAAAATATTGTTTTTAAAGAAGCAGTTGCTGAATATACAAAAATATATAAAAATATATTACCTAAAGATTGGAAAAAGATGATGGTATTTTGGGCGGAGAATGATCAGTTGATTCCTAAAAGTTGCTCGGTCCACAGAGGGATGAAAACAAAGAAACTGAAGATTGTGGAACATGTCAGTGGAATACTATTGGGATTAACAAAGACAGGGGGAATAAGAAGATTTATTGAAGCAAAATAAAATTAAAGTAGAGAACGGATCTTTTTTTCGACGGATTCGGTTTTCTTTTTGGTAACAAAGGCAATTTCGGCAGAAAGATGGTAGATAATTTTATCGGTAATATCTTGATAATTTTGAGAAAATTTTTCAGCAGTAGCAACTTTGTTGGCAGAGAGCTGTTTTAAAACATAGACGGTTTTAAGTGGTTCGTTGAGATATAGAATTTCTTTGATGGTTTTAAAATCAAAAACAGTATTTTTATCAAGTGGTTTTTTAAGAAGTTTGTAAATTTCGTTGACCTGACTGGGTTCAATTAAATGGCGAAGACCGCTTTTTTGAATATTTTCGACAGGAATAGAAAAAGAGGCGAATTTTTGGGTTGATTCAAGGGGGCGATAGAGAAAGTATTCGCACTGATTACCCCGATAATCTTTTTTAATTTCTTTACCAAAAATTTGATAAATGTTTTCAAAATCGGTGAGATAGTCTTTGATAGAAAATCTGTTTTTTTGGACTGAATCTGGAGAATTTATATCTTATTATAGCAAAATAAAGCTAAAATTGGGAGGGGTGATATATTAGTTGTATGGGGAGAAAGAAATTGATACTAGGAATTACAGG
>JAQVSW010000040.1 GCA_028700345.1 Candidatus Shapirobacteria bacterium
CTACCGAGGCTAGCAAGCAAGCAAAACTAAAAACTCTCGCTAAACAAAAAGTTTTAAAAAGCCCTGAGTCGTTGACTTTAGTTGAAAAAATCAAAGATAATCAATCTCAAATCAAAGAATTAAAGGTAGCTCTTTCTGATTATTTAGCCCAGTACGTCACTATTTCTGGCTCTAATCAAATTGAAGGCTCAGATGGAGTACTTCGGACCATTGTTTATACCGCCAAATTAGTTAAAAAAGTTGATTAAAAAATGTATCTTGACGTTAACGAAAGTAATTTTCAACAAGAAGTGCTTGAATTTAAAGGCCAAGTGTTAGTTGATTTTTGGGCCTCCTGGTGTGGTCCCTGTCAAATGCTTTCTCCCATTATTGAAGAAATTGAAAGTGAAAGAAAAGAGATTAAGGTAGTTAAAATTGATGTCGATCAAAATCAAAATATAGCCCTACAGTACAATATTTCTTCAATTCCCGCTGTTTTAATTTTCGACGAGGGAAAAGTTGTTAACACTATTATCGGCTTTCATCAAAAACAGGATTATTTAAAAGCGCTAAAATAAATCGTGGACACAGGTGAAGTTCAAAAATATTTATCTTCCTTAAATTTACCCCAGTATCGGCAAAAACAAATAATAAAAAATTATTTCTCTGGGCGCTATCTTTCTTTTTTGGAAATGACCGATCTTCCAAAAGATTTACGTCTTGATTTGGAAAAAAACTTTTCTTTACTTTCAGTTTCAGAGTCAAAACTGGTAACTGATACTGACACTCAAAAATCCTTGCTCACTTTAAAAGACAATCTTGCCATCGAATCAGTTTTAATGGATTATGGTGACTGGCTCACCGCTTGTCTTTCCTCACAGGTTGGTTGTCCTCTCAACTGCGCTTTTTGTGCGACTGGCAAAATGGGTTTCAAGAGAAATTTAACTGCCGAAGAAATGCTTGATCAGATTCTTTACTGGAATCATAAAATCTTTCCCAAATATATTGGTCGACTTGTCTTTATGGGTATGGGCGAGCCATTTTTAAACTGGGACAATCTACTTGCCACCTTAAAAATTATTAAAGAAAATTTAAATATTGGTTCTCGAAAAATTTCTATTTCAACAGCCGGGCTTATTCCCAAAATTTATGAATTTACTGATCTTAACACTGAAATTAATCTGGCTATTTCTCTTCATGCTCCCGACCAGGAAACAAGACAAAAAATAATGCCCATAACCCTCAAGTATCAATTTACTGATTTGATTAAGTCATTAAATTACTATACGGCCCACACTCGGCGTCAATTATTTTTAGAATACGCTCTTATCGACGATATAAATGATAGTCAGGATCATTTAAATAAATTAATTAATCTTTTAAAAAGTAATCGTTTATTTTATTTAAATTTAATTCCTCTAAATCCGGTCAAGGGTGGTCTAAATCCTTCTTCAAATCTAAATTTATTTGCTGATACTTTAGAAAAAAATCATTTAAATTTTTCTCTTCGTCGTTCCCTTGGCCAATCAAGTAACTCTGCTTGTGGCCAATTAATTGTTGGAAATTAGGGTATAATCAATTATGCTTATCGATGAAGTTCATATTGTTATCAAATCTGGTAATGGTGGCGATGGTCTGGCTCATCTCTATTCTGATGGCTCACGGCCAAAAGGTGGTCCAGACGGAGGTAAGGGTGGTGATGGCGGCGATGTTTATTTTAAAGCTGTCTCCGATATTAGTCGCTTAAATCAATTTCGCTTTCCCAAAAAATTCATGGCTGAGGATGGTGAGCGTGGTGACCAGAATAATCGAAGTGGCGCCAGCGGCAATGATTTAATTCTCGAAGTACCCGTGGGAACTGTTATTAATTATGACAATGGCACGAGCAAAGAATTAACTGAAGTTGGGGAAATATTTTTAGCTACCAAAGGAGGTAAAGGGGGTTGGGGTAATCATCATTTTCGCTCGTCTACCAATCAGACTCCACGTGAGTTTCAGCGAGGTCAGGTCACCGAATTTAAAAACTTATTTTTACAACTAAAATTAATTGCCGATGTTGGTCTAATTGGACTACCCAACGCTGGCAAAACTAGTCTTCTCAATGAATTAACTAACGCCAATGCTCGGGTCGCCAATTATCCTTTTACCACTCTCGAACCCAATTTGGGAGTTATGAAAGGGGGGAGAATTATTGCTGATATTCCCGGGTTAGTTGAAGGCGCTGTCCAGGGAAAGGGACTAGGAATTAAATTTTTAAAACATATTGAAAGAACCCGGCTTTTAGTTCACTGTTTATCTGTAGAAAGCAGTGATCCGGCGGCCGATTATCAAACTGTTCGCAGCGAATTAAATAATTATTCGACCAATTTAGCCGAAAAAAAGGAATTACTCGTCTTGACCAAAAGTGATCTTATTTCTCCAGAAAAATTAACCTCAATTAAAAAACTCCTCAAAGCCAAACTATCAGTCTCAATTATTGACACAGACAGTCTCAAAAAACTCAACGATTTAATCGCTAAAGAACTAAATACTCAAAATTAAAAGAATTCCTAAAAAAATTATTCCCCGCCCTGTCAAGGGAGGGGTTAGGGGTGGGTTTAACTCAGGCTATCGCTTTCTTAATTTTCTCCCAGTCTTTCTTTAGGTAGTTAACCATTTTGCTGGCTCCGTCTTTGGTATTGGCAAAATCATTTTTGAAATCAGCCACGACATCTTCGACTACTTTTCCATATTTTTCTTTATTAATTTCTCCAGTTACGGTTTTGACTTCAGCGACTTTATTGGTCACTCCTTCTTTAATAGTTTGATATTTTGCCTTGGCTTCATCAGAATATTTTCCAAAAATATCAACTACCTGATCTTTGGTATCGTCAGCTTTTGTTTTAACACTTAAAGCTATTTCTGCCGCTAAATCGGCAATTTGTTGTCTCGTTTTTTTCCCACTTTGAGGCGCTAAAAGTAAACCTCCAACGGCCCCGGCCACAGCTCCAAATAAACCAGCTAAAAAGAATTTTCCTGTTTGTTTTGACATTTTTATTAAATAAAAAAATAACTAACAAGTTAAGTCTAGATTAAACCGTCATTACTGTCAACCTAGCTCGTTGACTCTCTCCATCCAGTGTCTGTCAGTTTTTACGGTTAACTCCAAATATATTTTCCTCTGTGACATTAGCTCTAGTTCTTTTCTGGCGTTATAACCGATTTCTTTTATTTTTTGTCCATTTTTTCCAATAATCATTTTCTTGTAGCGGTCAGCACTGGTATATATAGTGGCGGTAATCACAATTAATTTTTTCTTGTCTTCAATTTTATCTACTCCTACAAAAATAGTGTAAGGAATTTCTTCTCTTAAAAATAAATAAGCCTTTTCTCTAATTATTTCCTCGACATATTCCTTTGAGCTCATGCTAATCAGAGGTTTATTTTCTTTTTGATACATCTCAATTTCTTTAATAAGTTCTTTGTTATTTCTAGCTGGTAATTCATCAAAAATTATTTTTATCAGGCCTTTAACATTTTTTTCTTTTAGAGCTGAAACGGAAATACTTTTATCAAATTCATCTTCAAGATAATTATAGTCAGCCAAGTGATCTTTACTTCCCACGGCGGCATCAATTTTGTTATAAACCAAGATCTTCTTGGTCTTTACTTTTCTCAGCAGCCCAATTATTTTATTTTCTTCTTCATTTTTGGGCCTAGAAATATCAACCAGACATATAATTACCTCAGCCTTATTTAATGTTTTGGGAACTTCCTGATTTACTTTTTTACCCATTAAATCAGTTACTTTACCCAGGACTCCGGGAGTATCAGTAAATAAAATCTTCCCTCTTTCATCTTCATAAATTGCCAAAATATTTTTTCGAGTTGTTTGGGGTAGGTGAGAGGTAATCGCCACTTTTTGTTGCATAATCGCATTAAGTAGCGTTGATTTCCCCGTGTTAGGCCTCCCCACAATTACCACTCGACCATATTTTTTCTTTATAATATCTTTTATTACTTTCATTATTAGTGTATTTTAACCTAAAACATGAATAAAAACATTTTTAACCCTAATTTCACATATAATATGAATATATGTTAAAAGAAGATGAAGCTGAGCCTCTCGTTCGAGCAAGAAATGAATTTCGCCAAGACCTAGTCAAATTCCCTCTGATAATCGACGGAGATCCGAGACTTTGGTGGGATAAAACCGCCAAATATGCTCTAGAGCTTCGTCGGGGACTAAAAGATAAGCCCCCTGAAATTCGGCAATATTTAGAAAACTATCTCCCTACGGTTTTTGATCTCTTGAGAGCCGAAGCTAAGCTGGGTGAGGTTCCTGAAGGCATCGACTTATCTGAATATAATTCTCTTCGCACTGAAACTAGAATGCTTGAACTTTCTCTTTTAATGGCCGAGTCTTTTGATACTGAAACTGAAACAGTCAAGGAAAATATTATTCCTCTTGAAGATTTATCACGCCGTCATCCTGGTAATTTTTTATTACTTAATCACCGTATCGATGATATCGAATTTATTGATCTGCATGTCAGACCAACAAGAAAAAGTCCTTACAGTCATTTACTAATTCCTCGCCACTATCCCATTGGTCACAAAGGTGGTGGCCCTCGAGGTGTCTTTGACATTGATCAGGATGCTCCCAGGTCAATGATTGAAAGTGAATTTCCTTGGAATGATATTGATGTCGCTGGTGCTGGCGAAGAACATCATCTTCGTCGTGTTGCCAATGTCATGGGGATTGATCCAGAGGGCCTTGAAGTTTTTCCTGGAGACAAAGTCGACTTTTCTGATTTTTGTCTGGGTCGTGACACTAATCAAAACCAATTATTTTTAGATGCTGACGGTTTGCATTATTCCGACGAAGCCCTAAAGGTGGCTAAAACAGGTCATCTCAAAATTGTTGGTGGCTATAAACCCAACAAGGCTATTTATGGCAAAGACTTATTTACCATTGATGGGATTACCATAGCCAAGCCTCGTGGTTTGATGCGACTGGTAAAACCACTCGCCGAGGGAAAGGCGCTGGGGTATGATTATCTGCCCGTAAATTCGGCGATGGACTTTGGAGTTTTTTATTTATTTTTAGGTCGTAAATGGAAAGAAAAAGAAAAATTTGGTCTTTACATGCAACGGATGTTTTATATAGGCAAACAAATGTCCCAGGTGAGACGGGGTGAAAAAAACATTATGCAGGTTTTTGAAAGAGTTCACACCCAATATCCCTTTTATGACATGGATAAAAAAATTGATAATCTTAGGGAGCTAGTTCGCTATATGTCGGGAAAATTAATTAAACAAATTGACCGGGAATTTGCCTGGACCTTTAATGTCCCGAGTGGTTTAAATATAATTCGGACTCCTGGCGATGATCTTCCCCGTAAAATTAATCTAGTGGGTTTTAAAGCTTCGGAACGAATGACAGAACAAATAAATGAGTGGTGGCCAAGTTTTCTATTAAAATGTCGTCAAAGAACTGATGATTTCAATCAAATTCCTCAAGACCCTCTATTTAAGTATTTTATTAAAAATGACATCCAGGATGCCGAAATCGAAGATGTTGATGAGTGATTTATGATCTTTGATAATTATCGATTTTTTGAAGTTGACTTTCGAAAGAGTCAATTATCTCTTCACTGCTGACTGGCCATTTGCTTTTTCGAGATCTACTAATTCTTACATCTCCCACTAAAATAATCATCCGATTTCTCATCAACCACTCCTCACAGCTAACATTTTCTTCTGACAAATTATTTAAAATCTGCCGAACTTCTCTCTTAAAACTAATTACTCTTGTCGTGCTCGCCTTAACTTGAACTAACACCTCGGAAATTGATAAATCCTTTTTACTTTTATCAAGATTAACCACTAAATCAATTTTTTGTTTATCTTCAGGACCATTTTTCTTTGTTCCCCTAACTGAGGTCACATAATCTAAGTTTTCCAATAATTTTGAGACACTACTTTCCACCCCAATCCCTCTCTCATCACTAGTATGAATTTCAATTCCGCTCATATAAATCTACTCAGTATGGTCTCGGCCACATAAACTGTCAATTGGCAAAAAGTATATATTTTTCCACTTTACTCTTAGCAGTAAAAATGTTAGACTGCTAAATATGTCAGAGTTAGAGCCTATCAAAACTAAAAAAATATTACCCCTTATTCCTCTTCGAAATGTGGTTTTATTTCCTTCAGTGGAAACATCACTTTTTTTTGGTCGAAAAGAGTCCAGTAACTCACTTTTAGAAGCCTATGACAAACATGAACATTTAGTTTTAATTACGGCTCAAAAAGATGCCAATATCGAAAAACCAACCATTAATGATATTTACAACGTCGGTGTTATCGCCAAAATTCAACATATTTTACAAACAGACGGCTCGATGCACGCCATCGTCAAAGGACTTTCCCGGGTTAGTATTGTCAATTTTATTCAAACAGAACCTTTTATTTTAGCCGAGTATCAGGAATTACCGGTTATTAGTGAGCCGGCGGTAGAAGTTCAGAGAGCCGCCGAAGCCATTTTATCTCAACTAAAAAAAGCCTTTGCTCTCGGTCGTCAATTTGATCTCCCTGCTATGATGCAGCTTAGTACCGGTGTTTCTTCCTCTGATTTAGCCGACCAAGTTTCCTTTTCTGTCAATACAAAATTGCCCGAAAAACAGCAACCACTTGAGACACTATTAGTTTCAAAACGTCTGGAGCATGCCACCGAGCTTCTTATTCAGGAAATGAAGGTGGCCGATCTTGAAAGAAGTATCGAAGAAAAAACTCAAGAAAAATTTAATTCAGCTATCAAACGAAATATTTTGGAGGAGCGCAAGCATCAGATCGAGCAGGAGCTTAAAAAAATGGGAAAAAGTGCCGGTGGTGAAACCGACGAACTGGAAAAGAAAATCCTAAAAGCCAAAATTCCCAAAATAATTAAGAAAAAAATTCTTAAAGAATACAATCGTCTTATTGAAATGGGTTCTATGGCTCCAGAGGCTTCTTACATTAGAACTTATCTCGAAAGCATAGTCGAATT
>JAQVSW010000041.1:0-5055 GCA_028700345.1 Candidatus Shapirobacteria bacterium
TAAATTCCGCCCCCTTTGATATTGGTGTTATCAACTATACTTCAGATACTCCCTATTCCAAAGCTAAAAATCTCGGTGCCGGCTCTCTCAATCTCGCCGGCATCGAACCTGTCTACTTAGGCTCACTGGCCATCTTACAAAGAATAATAAACCTAGAAGAATCCTCCCTTTAGCTTCAATCTTCCCCTAAAATTCTTCAATCTCCCTTTAATTCCCTCTTTAACAAGAGGGGACATTAGATACATTGTTATCAAACTAGCTTAATGCCCCGTCTTGTTAAAGAAGGGGTAAGGGGAAGATTGGTCCTATTTTTTCATCAAATCCTCAAATTCCTTGTCATCCAGACTCTCTTTCTCAACTAGTACTTTTGCTAGTTCATCTAATTTTTTTCTGTTTTTCTTCAGCAGTTCCCCGGCTCTTTCCAGTGCCGTATTAACTAATTTTTTTATTTCCTCATCAACTTTGGCCTGCATTCCGTCAGAAATTTTACTCGGCTCCATCCAGGCCTTGCCAAAATCATCCGTATCAATTTGTGGTCCCCAGTTTATGGGTCCAAGCTCTGACATACCCCATTCTACCACCATATTTCTCGCAATATTGGTCACGTGATTGATGTCACTGCTAGCTCCAGTGGTAATGTCATCAAAAACGTGGGCCTCAGCCGCTCTCCCGCCCATGGCCATCGCCATTTGTTTTATTAGTCTTGATCTGGTTTCATGAACCCTGTCCTTTTTAGGTGGAATCAGGGTAAATCCCAGCGCCATTCCCCGTGAAACAATCGAAATTCGGTGTACCGGATCCAGGTCCTCGGCAAAGTTTACAATCGCGTGTCCCGCCTCATGATAAGCCGTCATCAATTTATCTTCATCAGTTTGAACTCTTCTCTTTTCCGAGCCTAGTTTTACTTTTAGAGCCGCTTCCTCAATATCCACCATTTCAATTTCCTTTTTATTTTCCCTGGCTGCCTTTATTGCTGCTTCATTGAGCATATTTTCCAGGTCTGCCCCCGAAAAACCCACTGTTCTTCTTGCTACTGTTGTCCAGTTGACCTTTTTTTCAAAAGGTTTCCCTTTGGCGTGTATTTTTATAATATCTTCTCTATCTTTTAGGTCTGGCATTTCCAGCATTACTCTTCTGTCAAAGCGTCCCGGCCTAAGTAGTGCCGGATCCAGTAGATCACCCCTGTTGGTTGCCGCCAGTACTACTACCGCCGTGTTAGTTTCAAAGCCATCCATTTCTACCAGTATTTGATTGAGTGTCTGTTCTCTTTCTCCGTGACCTCCATCCATTCCCCCTCTCATTCGGCCAATGGCATCAATTTCATCAATGAAAATAATTGCCCTCCCGGCTTTTTTGGCAGTTCCAAACAAATCCCTCACTCGACTGGCCCCCACTCCGACCAGCATTTCCATAAATTCTGACCCAGCCATACTGTAAAAGGGCACATTTGCCTCTCCAGCCACTGCTTTAGCTAGAAGTGTTTTTCCTACCCCTGCTGGCCCCACGAGAAGCACTCCTCTTGGCGCTCTAGCTCCCATTTTGTGATATTTTTCCGGATGTTTCAAGAAATCAACCACTTCTTCCAGGTCTCTTTTGGCTTCCTCTACTCCCGCTACATCTTTAAAAGTCGTGTTTTGTTTTCCCTTGATAAACAATTTCGCTGTTGATTTTCCAAAACCAAACATCCCTCCACCTTGAGCTCCACTTTGTCGACCAAAAAACCACAAGATAAATAATATCGGAATCCCAATTCCCAGTAGTGTTCCTAAAATTTCTCCCAGAGCCTTCCAGCCACTTCTATTCTCAACATTAAAATTAATCGAGGAAATATCAATTCCTTCTTTTTGCATAATATCTGACATCGAGACGTTACCTTCTTTGGATGCTACCAATATTTTTCCTTCTTCTTTAAGTGTCGCCAAAATTTCATTGTCCATCACCGTCATTTCTTTAACTTCATTCTTTTTTATCGCCTCGATTACTGTTGAAAGGGGTACTTTTGCCAGTTTATCTCCAACAAGGCCAGTAATCAGGGCCGATCCAATAATGTAAAACATCAGCAAAGAAATTAAAGTCCTCATTATCTGTGACGGTCCTATTTCAATTTTTTTAATTTTTACTCCCGGAGGTAGCTTATCCAAAATCTCCTTAGGTATTCCACTTTCTTTTCTCGCCTGCCCTTCCGAAGTCCCTTTTTTTTGGGACGTAGGAGGGTTTCTTATTCCCAATATTTTTTTTATTCTTTTCCACATGTCTTCAATTATATCATCGTAAACACTTATATTATTTAGACTTTAGGCTTTAGACTTTTCCCCTTTTTTCTACTTATCTATTTATCTAATAAACTAATCAACTTTTCTCTCTCATCCCCCTCTCCTTCCCTCACCCAAAATTTATGTCGACACTTGGTACATTTATAAAATATTTTAAAATATCCCGATTTATAGGTACTTTTAATCGGTTTCATCAAACCCCCGCACTCACTCACCCTATCCCCTGGAATTTCCCCGTCCACATGTTTTCCAAAAAGACACCTTGGGCAGTGATCTGTATACCCATCTCCCACCACCTTCTCCCCGCAATTTTCACAAACAAAATTCTCTTTGACTTTTATAAAATTTTTCATTCTTTTTTTAGGCTTTAGCTTTTTTTTAGACTTTAGGCTTTAGACTTTTTTTATTTTGTTATTTCAACTCCCATTTTAATATCCTTATCTAGTTTTTGATTAAAAAGCAGTTTTCCTCCAACTACACTCGCCACCGGTTCAACCGCATTTATTTGCCAACCCTCAGGGATTGAAATCAAGCTTACGATGTTTGTTTCACCGTAGCCACTTTGTTTTTGCACATAATTCAAATAAGAAAAGCTTGTCACCGTAGCCAGATCTACTCCTTGGCTATACCTTATCTCCACCTCAATTTTTTTTCCAATTGGCACCATCACCAAAAAACCCACCTCTTTCTTGCTTCCAATCTGTTTTATTTTTAAATTTTCTCCACTTACAATATTCTTTCCCCCGCTCCCGCTTTCACTCCAGTTTACTTCTTCAACTCTACTTTCCATCGGTAAATAAACTCTTAAATAATTTTTATAATCCCCTGCTGGCCAGTTAGTACTTCTCGAAGTGTTTTCGTAAATTATTTTTAAAGTATTTTTTACTATTTTTTCTCCGATATCTACTTCTCTTTCAATATTTCGATATAAAAAATAATTTGCCTTATTTACACCCATATTTGCTTCAACAAGATACAAATAGTCAGCAATACAACCTATTTGACCTCCACTAGCTGTTGTTTTTGCAGGGTTACATTTTCCTTCATAAATTGATCCATCCCAACCCACCTCAGCCATTACTGTTGCCGCCTTATTGTCATTAAAACTAATTTGCACCTCGTTTCGATCTAAAAGTTCCACTACCACCATTAGTAATTTTTGCCCTTCACTTCCCTTGGCTGTTTTAATTTCTTCCATTAGTTGTTTACTCACCCCGCCAAGAAAACTCGCCTTTTGTCCCGAACCAGCAAAAAATTTATTATCTGAATAAAACTCAGCCTGCTCATATAAATTATTTTCATTCACTTTTTCTTTAAAATCAGGCACAAATATTTCTCCCGTCACTCCCAAAACAGCCTTAACTGACGCCAAATTTAAGCCAATTACTCCATCTACCTTTCTCCCCGTTTCCTTGTCCAGAAACCACTGGATATCTCTTGAGGCCAAGGGAAAACTTGCTTGCCAATTGGCATCTCTCATGTACCAGCCTGCTTCTCCTAAATGTTTTTTAATTTCCTCTGGCGGTTCTACATGGCCCCGAAGTTGACCATCGGCTTCATAAATATCTTGAACTTCAAAGTTTAAAAAACGCCCCCCTTCAAAAGCCAAAATAGCGAAAGAACCGATAAAACCACCCGAAGGTCTAATTTCGTTTTCGTTTTGAAGCAAAACCATATATTCTCTTCTTTTTCCATCAAGACCAATCATTTCTGGCAGAACTCTTAAAATTTCTCTCATTTTTTCCGCCGCTATTTTTTGGACACCTAGTTTTTCCTTAATTTTGAAAAGATCTCCCCTAAATCTCCCCGGCAGCCACTCCCACTGGCCCGATAGGCGTCCTTGTAAAATTCCCATTTTCGAAATAATCATTTCCGTTTTGCTTTCCACCTCTCGCAGCTCTTTTTCCATTTCTATTTCCTCGTCACCAAACATTCCTATACTAATTTTTTCTCCACTTCTCACCATTTCTAGGCTTAGTTTCAACAAATCAACCACTTCGCTTTCAATTCGTAAAAGATCACCCAGTCTTCCTCCCTCAAAAATCTCTAGATTATTTTCGTTGTTTTTCACCAAAACATCTATTCTCTTTTCCGCCTCACTAAAGTTATTTTCTTCAATAAGGCTTTGAACTCCCAAAATCCTTTTTGGAATTGTTGCCAATTTTATTAAATTTATTAAAATTACAGCAAAAAATATCAACACTCCTCCCCCCACCACCCACTTCCACCACTTATTATTCTTTTTTGTTTTTTCTTTAGGCTTTAGACTTTCTTCTTTTTCTTCGACTTTCTCTTTAGGCTTTAGACTTTCTTCTTTAACCAGGCTGGTGTCAACTTCAGTTGACATAATAGCCTGGCTTTCCTCCACTTTTCTCTCCGGTAGTGGGCTTTTCTTAAAATTTTCAAAAACAATCTCTTTTTCTTTTACCAGGCTGGTGTCAACTTCAGTTGACATAATAGCCTGGTCTTCCTCAATTTCTACCTCAATCTCTTCTTCTTTTACCAGGCTGGTGTCAACTTCAGTTGACATAATAGCCTGGTCTTCCTCTATCTCCACCTCAAATCTTCTTTCTCTTTTTTCTTCTTCTATTTTTGGTCTAAAATCGTTGTTTTTTACGACTGCTTTTTTTCTATTGTCAGCATCCACCTTCGCCACAAAATAACGGATTGTCTCTTTGGCTCCCAGCTTAAAGGCAATTTCGGGCTGCCATCTTAAAAGCTGCTGACTTTCTCTAATTAATTTTTCCTTTTCTATTTCAGTTTGTGGCGACAGCTCTTTTTT
>JAQVSW010000041.1:5155-6992 GCA_028700345.1 Candidatus Shapirobacteria bacterium
ATTAAGGCCTCCATGCTTCTATTCTAAAGCATCTTTGGCCCTGCGGTTATATTTCGGTTATTCTGCGGTTATTTTTGTACTAAATCTGTCATAACTTGTCACACCCTCTCTACTTAACGTGAAAAATCGTCATAACTCATGATAAACAAATTAGCCTATTAGTAATGATCAAAATGTATTTTTCAGCGCGCAGCGAATGCGAGGCAAGGCCAAACCCGAAGGTAGCGAGCACTGCAAAAATATATTTTGATCGAAATAAGTTAGTATTTTTATTTTTTCACATCAAAAAAATCCGTCATTATCTTAAGTAGGGAAATAGGTCAAAAAAAGTTATTACCAGCGCTTTTTAAGTCGAAGGCTCATTAGTCCGAGGGATAACATTTCCGTTGCTACTGTTACTGTCGCCGCTCCCATAATTCCAAAGCGGGGAATAGCCATTAAATTGCCCATTAAATTAAATATCAAAATAACTAAACCCAATCCCAACATATCCTTCTGTCCCTCTTTTGAAATCAATGTAAATCCCACTAAATGTCCCATATAAGCAAAAAGTAAAGCCACTATAAGTATCCTCAGCACCCCCACAGATGCAGCGAATTCACTCCCTGCCAGTATCGACACCATTAATGGTGCCATTAGCCACACTCCGAGAATTATGAAAATTGAAGACAATAATAAAATTCCCGCCGATAAATTAAATATTTTATTATTTTTATTATTTTTTGATGATAGTATTGGGAAAATACCATTTACCAAAAAATAAGCTGGCTGAATCAAGACTCCATAGATTTTATAAGCTAGGCCATACCAAGCCACTTCTCTAGCTCCAAAATACCTCTGAATCATCAAGCTGTCTACTGCCCGGTCATAGGCTGAAAATATTAGTAAATAAAGCCCCATCGGCCAGCTTATTTTAAGCAGTTTACTAATCAACTTCTTGTCTACTAATCTAAAATTAATTGTTCCCCGGCCCAGCCACCAGCCCCAAGCTAGAGTAATAATTCTTGCTAAAAGATAAGTTCCAAACACCCATTTTAAACTGATATTTCCCCCATAAAACCAGAGGCAAAGTAAAAATATCGTCGGAAACATTACCTCCACCAGGACCTTGATTTCCATTCTAATTCGCGTTTGCCACACCACTCCCAGGCTCCCCGCCAGTGAGGTAAACAAAATCATCGTCCAGGCCAGTAGTGCTTCAGCTCGAATTTCTTTAAAATCATCCCAGAAAAATATAAAAATTATCCCCAAAGCCAAGCTCAGTCCCGCCATTATCAGTCTCGAAACCAAGGCGTTAGTCCACACCTTAATTTGCTTTTCTCCCTCTTCCCTTGAAGCCTCTCTCACTCCCATAATCGAAGTTCCAAAATCAGCCAAACTATCAAAAAAGATTAAAATCGAAGTAATAAAAATATATTGCCCGTAAACCTCAATTCCCAGTTTTCGAGTCAAAATTCCCGTTGTTATCAAAGACACCAGGACCGTAATTGCCTTACCCAAAATTTGTACCCCAGTATTTACCGCCAGTCTTTTAAACATTAATTGATTTTACCTCAATCTTTCCCTCTCCTTGTCAAGGGAGAGGGTTAGGGTGTGGGTTAGCTCTAAATTACTCCGAGTATAATCGCGAGTAGCCAGGAATTTTGAGGCAATGTCAGCCAGTAATGATCAAAAAGTCCAGTTATTCCCACAATTACCCACAGCCACCAATATTTATTTTTCGTCATTTTTGTGATTGTAGGTAACAGATTAAAAATTAATAAAATTATTCCCAGTATTCCAATTTCACTCCAAGCGAGGAGTAGAATATTGTGCACCGGCTGCATCCAGTAAAAAT
>JAQVSW010000042.1 GCA_028700345.1 Candidatus Shapirobacteria bacterium
TGACCTTGAAGTCGAGAAGCAAAGAGACCATAGGTGAGAAGCTCCTGGCGAGGGATAATATTTTTTTGAGCTAAAACGGCGTAAAGAGCGGGACAAAGGTGGCCGGCGGAAAGAATAAAATGGTCTTTGTTAAAGTTAAATAAATCACTATTATAGAGAGCAATCAAAATATCGATTGAAGAAAGAGAACCACCGATATGACCAAATTCCGCGTGATTGATCATCTCTAAAATATCAAGGCGAAGGGAACGGGATAGAGAAGAAAGAGGATGAGCAGAACTTTTGGGCAAGAACATATAATTAAGTATAAGCTAAAATGAAAAAAAACCCACCCCTTACCCCTCCCTTGACAGGGAGGGGAATATTTTTTTTATTAAAATTATTTAAAAATAAAGCTAGAATATGGTAAAGTAACGATACAAATGGAAGAACTCGTTAATAAGTACCAAAAAAGTCTGGCGGCTTTTATTAGAAAAAAAATCGGGGATGAAGATGTGGTTGAGGAATTAACTCAGGATATTTTGATGGCCGCTTACCGTGCTCTACCAACTTTTAACAAAAAAAGTAGTGAATTTTCCTTTATTTGCGGGATCGCGAAACATAAAATTACAGACTATTACCGAAAGAAAAAACTTAAAACGGTCTTATTTTCGGTCAATCCGATCATTGAAGAAATTGCTGAGGATGCCCTAACTCCAGAAAGAGACGTCCTGAAAAATGAACTAAAAGAAGAAATAAAAAAAACTATGACTGAACTGAGAGAAGATTATGAAAAAATTCTACGACTCAAGTATATAGACAACTGGAAAAGTAGTCAGATTGCTAGTCTCATGAAAATCAGCGTTAAAGCAGTCGAGTCGAGGCTAATTAGAGCTAGAAGAAAATTCCAGAGTCTTTGGAATTATGATAAAGAAAAGAGTAAAGAATTTATTCAGGCTCGGCAGCCTAATCGGAATTAGGCAGGGGTATCTTTTGGGAAGAAACTGGTACGAACTGATGAGAGAACCGTTTTTAACTTTAAGTAGCTTAAAAGAAAGCCGAGATAAATCACAAATATTTTTAATTAGCTTAACCGCCCTAGCTCCCCTCTTTTTGTATATCATCTCCAGAATTATTAATGATCTAATCCGCCATGGTAGCCTGATAATGATAACCGGGAGAGGTTTCCAAATAGCAATTTTAATGCAAGGACTCATACTTCTTTACCTTGGATACTGGACAATAAAAGTTATGAATGATAAATAAATGGAAGTACCAAGACACTGGAGACTGAAAAAGCAAAGACTTCGACTAGTGGGCGAGGAGTGCCCTCACTGCAGTGAGAAAATATTTCCTCCAAGGGACCTTTGTCCCAGGTGTAATCGAGGAACTTTGAATAATAATTTGGATGTCTTTTTTGAAGATAAAAGTAAGCCTGAACCTGTTATAGAAAAGCAACGAAGCAGTCTTGGGGTTTTGAATTGAGGTAAAATGAGAGTATGAATTATGAAGAAAAAGTATTTTTTGAAGTAGTAAATAATATAAAAATATTTTGTACTTTGTTGGAGCCTGAAAATAATCAGAAAAAAATCGTGATTATGAATCATGGATTTCGAGGCTCAAGCATTGGACCAGCCAGAACTTTTGTTGATTTTAGTAGACTGCTGGGAAAAGAGGGTTACTCCGTACTGCGCTTTGATCAAGCAAATAGCGCCAATTCTGAGGGTGATTACATCAATTCTTCTTTTAGGGAGTGGGTAGAAACAACAAAATATTTTGCTTTGAAATATTTGAACCTGGGTTATCAAATTACTCTTCTTGGACACAGTTTAGGGGGGGCTGTAGCTATAATAACGGCAACTGAGACTGAGCTTAAAGATAAAATAAAGTGTCTATTTTTATGGGCACCAGGCGACTATGAAGCTCAAAATAATATTGATTCTGAAGAAATGTACGAACAAAAAGGTTATAGATTTAAGGGGAAATTTTTGAATGAGGTGAAAAAAGCAAGAGTAAAAAAATGTTTAAAGAATTATCAAGGTGGAATTCATTTGGTTTTTGGAGAAAGTGATAAATATATTAATGAAGAGTCAAGAAATGAGTTTAAAAAGATTGTGGAATCAAAAGGAGAAGATTACATGGTGCTGCCAGGACAAGATCACAGTGACTGGGAATTTAAATGGGCACAAAGAGTGTACGAAGAAGAAATAAAGAAACTAAAGAAATATTTGTGAGACCCGGGTGGGGGTCGAACCCACCTGAACGGTTTTGCAGACCGCTGTCTAACCGCTTGACTACCGGGTCATTGAATCAGTTATGCGTGATTTTAAACTATTTTTGGGTTTACTGCCAGACTTTAATATTTTATTCAAGAAGCTCACTAATATCGCCACATTTTGGTTGGACACCTCGTCTGCTTAGCTCAGTTACTTGAGGGTGGTGAAGTTTAATTTTGGCGACTACGCGATTGGCGATATTTGAGTCATGAATAAAACAAGCATTATCAAAAAAAGAACAATCTCGACAAAAAAGAGGTTTTGGTAAATCTTCGGGTTCAAAACGTAAACTAAAATATATAGAATTTTGATTTTTTAAAAAAATAATGCGTTCCATGATAATTAAGTAGTTGAGTAACCCAATTTAGGAATAAAACCTTTTTGAACCTCACTTTTTTTAGCCATAAGATCTGGAATAATTCCACAATTTGAACTATCAGAAGAGATAATATTTCTAATTCTGGGAACATCGAGACTAATGCGAGCATCTTTTCGATGAGGAGCAATATTACCAAAACACCATTTTTCAAGATCGCAACGGCCACAAATACTGGCCATATCATCACCACGATTATTTGGTTTGACAGAAAAATATAATTCTCGATTATATTCTCTTGGGGTATTGATTAGATGTGCTTTAGTCATGAAGGTATTTTAACATATAACTATCCTATATTTCTACTATATTGACAAATATATAATATTATGGGATAATATTTTTGTTATTTTAATTAAACATAATATATGGAAAAAAATAATTTTAGAAAATTGGAAGCCAAACTTTTACTTACTTCGGTTCTCCTTGGTGGTTGTAAAGGTGGTGAAATACAAAATCCTGAAATAGGAGACACTGGTGTAGTAGGCATTAGAATGGAAGGTGTAATGGATTACAATCAAATTAAAATTGATAAAGATACTTGTGTAATGGAATCTGGGACAGTCTATAAAGTAATAGATAAAAGTACTTTGACTTTACCATCAACAAGAAATTGTTATTATGATAAATCAACTGATAGAAATGAATGCTATTACGAATCTAATAAACAACCGATAATTCAATTAGAAGGTGATAATGGTTGTACTGCTTGGTACCCTACTAGTGAAGTCATAGAGTCAACTGATTTAGATAATAAATAAAAATATCGATAATTATTTAAAAAACCCGCCTTGGTGGCGGGTTTTTTGTGATTATTAATAATTACTTATTCTCTGCCTCGATGGCAGCTTGGGCGGCGGCAAGACGGGCAATGGGGACCCGATAAGGGCTACAGGAAACATAGTTTAGACCTATTTGATGGCAAAACTTGATAGTTGCTGGATCACCGCCTTGTTCTCCACAAATGCCAATATGAAGATCTTTTTTGCTTAAGCGGCCAAGATCGACAGCCATTTTCATCAGCCTCCCTACTCCAACTGTATCGAGAGTTTTAAAAGGATCATCGGCAAGAATTTTTTTATCAAGATAATCTTTTAAAAATTTGCCAGCATCATCACGGGAAAAACCGTAGGTCATTTGGGTTAAATCATTGGTGCCAAAAGAGAAAAAATCAGCCTCGAAGGCGATGGCATCAGCCGTCAGAGCCGCCCGAGGAATTTCGATCATGGTCCCAATTTCATATGTCATTTTGACCTTATATTCCTTAATAGTGGCTTCAATTATAGGAACTAGACGATCCTTGAGCCATTTAAATTCATTAAATTCACCCACGAGCGGAATCATAATTTCGGGAATTATTTTTTGACCACTTTTAATCAATTCACAGGCAGCCTCCGCTATCGCTTTGACCTGCATTTCGGAGATTTCTGGGTAGCTAATCCCGAGGCGACAGCCACGGTGACCCATCATCGGATTTTGTTCGTGAAGAGAGTCGACTTTATCCTGTAATTTTTCAACGGTGATACCCATTTCCCTGGCCAGAGCCTCAATATCAGCTTTATCTTTGGGTAAAAATTCATGAAGAGGCGGATCGAGTAAGCGAATTTTGACGGGAAAACCCTTCATGATTTTGAAAAGTTCTAGAAAATCATTTTTTTGCATGGGGAAAATTTTGGCTAAAGCCGCTTTTCTTTGCTCGAGAGTATCAGACAAAATCATTTGACGAACGGCAAAAATACGATCAGCCTGGAAAAACATATGCTCGGTGCGACAAAGACCGATGCCGGCAGCGCCAAAATCACGGGCAACCTGCGCATCCCTGGGAGTATCAGCGTTAGTACGGACGCCAAGTTTTTTAAATTCATCGGACCACTGCATAATGGTACCAAAATAACCCGAAAGCTCGGGATTAACAGTAGGTACTTCCCCAAGAAAGACTTCACCAGTAGAACCATCGAGAGTGATCAAATCCCCCTCGGAAACAATCAGTTCACCAATACGGAATTTTTTCTCGATCTCGGAAACAACAACGGATTCACAGCCGGAAACACAACATTTACCCATACCGCGGGCAACAACGGCAGCGTGAGAGGTCATACCGCCACGGGCGGTTAAAATACCCTGCGCCGCGTCCATACCGGAAATATCCTCAGGGGAGGTTTCAGCCCTGACTAAAATAACTTTTTTACCCTCTTCTTTCCAATCAACAGCAGTGTCGGCATTAAAAACGACTTGACCCACACCAGCGCCGGGTGAAGCGGGCAGACCGGTAGCAATAAGCTTAAATTTAGATTTTGCCTTAGGATCGAGAGTTGGATGAAGAAGCTGATCGAGTTTTTCGGGTTCGATTCGAAGAAGAGCCTCTTTTTTGGTAATTAATTTTTCAGAGACTAAATCAATGGCGACTTTAATCGAGGCAGGGGCAGTTCTTTTGCCACCTCGAGTCTGGAGAATAAAAAGCTTGCCATTTTCGATAGTAAATTCCACATCCTGCATGTCCCGATAATGTTTTTCCAGTTTAGAAAAGATGGCTATAAGCTCTTCATAAACTTTATCGTTATCTTCCTTGAGGGAGTCGAGATGTTTTGGGGTACGGATACCGGCGACAACATCTTCACCCTGGGCATTCATTAAATATTCACCATAAGATTTTTTTTCACCAGTGGCTGGATTTCGGGTAAAGGCGACGCCAGTGCCAGAATCAGCCCCAAGATTACCAAAAACCATAGATTGAATGTTAACGGCGGTACCAAAAACCTTAGTCTCATCGATATGATTTAAGCGGCGGTAAGTGATAGCCCGGGCATTGTTCCAGGAGCCAATAACGGCGCCAATAGCTCCCCAAAGTTGAACTTTGGCATCATCAGGAAATTCCCGATTTTTTTCAATTTTAAATAATTTTTTATAAGCCTTAACGACTTCCTGCCAGTCAACGGCACTCATGTCAGTATCTTCTCTTATCCCCTTTTTATCTTTAATACTTTCAATCAGATGTTCAAACTTTTCATGCTCAATGTTTTCAACCACACTGCCATACATTTGAATAAAGCGACGATAAGAATCCCAGGCAAAACGAGGATTACCGGCACTATCGGCAAGACTATTGACAACTTTTTCACTTAGACCCAAATTTAAAATGGTATCCATCATGCCGGGCATAGAAGAGGCGGCCCCAGAGCGAACAGAAACTAAGAGAGGATTTTTGGTGTCACCAAATTTTTTGCCGGTTGCTTTTTCTAATTTTTCTAAATTTGTCTCAACTTCTTTTTTTAAAGTCTCCGGATATTTTTTACTGTTGTCGTAAAAATATTTGCAAACCTCCGTGGAAAGAGTAAAGCCTGGAGGAACGGGAATACCGAGAGTACTCATTTCGGCAAGGTTAGCCCCTTTGCCACCAAGTAAAAATTTTTGTGAGGCATCACCCTCGGTTTGTTTGTTGCCAAAAAAATAGACGAATTTTTGCATAGAGTCTATTTTATAACAAAAATCCTCCCGCTGGAGCGGGAGGATTAAATATTGAATTTTTATTCCGATATTATGTCGATAAATCGACACCATCGGGATGACTCGGTATTAACCTCGTCACATCATACCATCCATGCCACCCATGCCGCCCATGCCACTCATATCAGGAGTAGCTGATTTTTTTTCAGGGATATCGGCCACTAGGACATCGGTCGTTAAGATCATGGTGCCGACAGAAACGGCGTTTGTTAGAGCTGATTTGGTAACTTTGACTGGATCGAGAATCCCGGCCTTGGTCATAGAAACAAACTCACCGGTAACCGCGTGATAACCAAGATCAGATTTGACATCTGACTCGAGAGAATCTTTGATACGATTGAAAACAAAGCCAGGATCTTCACCACAGTTGATAGCTAATTTTCGAATTGGCTGCTCGAGAGCAAACTTTAAGATATCAATACCTACCTGTTCCTCAGATGAATCTGTTTTTACCTTATCTAGGGCAAAAGAAGCTTTTAAAAGTGCTACTCCTCCTCCAGGCAGAATTCCCTCTTCAACAGCGGCTTTGGTGGCATCGATAGCATCTTTGACTCTTTCGAGCC
>JAQVSW010000043.1 GCA_028700345.1 Candidatus Shapirobacteria bacterium
GGTTCAGGTTGGGGTTCAGGTTGAATTTCAGGTTGGGGTTCAGGTTCAAGTTCGGGTTGAGATTGAATTTCAGCTTGGGGTTCAGGTTCAAGTTCGGGTTGAGACTGTGATTTAATTACTTCTTCTTCTTCGGGAGTAAGAATGGTCTCTGGAGGGTTGATAGGCTCTAATTCTGGTTCGGGTTTTATTTTTTCCTCGGGAATTTTTGAATCAGTACTAGGATTTATACTTTCAGCATATTTATCAAGAATATCTTGATAACTGAGATTTGGTTGATTATCTGTCATAAAATAATAATCTCATTATTACAGCTCGCGTGCAACAAAATAAATTTTATTGTATATTTAATTATGACAAGAAGAATATTTTTTGTTTTTCTGATTGGGACTTTATTTCTATTTACAGGTAATAAAGTTTTGGCTGGGGGTTTTAACTTACAGTCAATTGGCGGAGTTGACACCAGTGGTCGACAATTATCACA
This sequence comes from Candidatus Shapirobacteria bacterium, assembly GCA_028700345.1. GTDB lineage: Bacteria > Patescibacteriota > Microgenomatia > UBA12405 > UBA12405 > UBA12158. The sequence goes on from JAQVSW010000043.1 coordinate 482, forward strand.
GTGGTGGTTTTCAGGTTCGAGCCCAGTTTTCATTGGAGAGGCGGGAGCAGGAGCATCAGTTGAAATTGATATTGACGGGGAAAAGGGAACTGCGGTAGCTGATGAATCAGGAAACTGGAGCTATAGCTCCTCTGCTTTGACTGACGGGGATCACCAAGTACTTTTAACGAGTAGTGAATCTACTATTAGTTTTACTCTTACTACTGGTGTAGAAAATGTTAATTGGAATGCAGTCAATAGTGACAGTGGGACCGAAGCTTTACCGGCCGCTGGAATTATCTGGCCAAGCCTCATCGTCCTTCTAACTGGAGCTGGAGGAATTGTGGGTGGTGGTAGAATGATTCGTGCTTCAAAAAAATAAACTGTATCTAAAAACATTTGGCTGTGCTCAAAACGAATCTGATTCGGAAAGAGTTAAAACCTATTATCAAGATAAGGGATATAAACTAGTAGATGATTGGAAAAAGGCGGATCTTGTAGTAATCAATAGCTGTGTCATTCGGGAATCAGCCGAAAATAGGGTGTATGGACTAATAGATGAGATAAGAAAAGCCGAAAACTCAAAGTCTAAAAAAAAGAAAATTATTTTAACGGGTTGCCTCGTCCCAATATCTAAAAAAACGATAAAAGGAGTGGATGAAATGATGCCAATTAAAAAAATAAGTTTTAAGGTTGAGGCGCTGAGAGACAAAAATAGAGCGGCATTAATTACTATAAGTAGCGGTTGTAACAACTATTGTTCTTATTGCATCGTCCCCTACAGTCGAGGAAAAGAAATCTCTCGTAAGATGGATGATATTTTAAAAGAGGTGGATGAAGTGATTAAAAAAGGTTTTAAAGAAGTAGTACTGATTGGACAAAATGTTAATTCATATGGAGCAGATTTTGGTGAAAAAAGCATTGTATCCATGGGAAAAAAGAGATTTTTAAGTGTTTTTCCAAGATTACTGGAAAAAGTGGCGAAAAAAGATTTGAAAAAAGTCTCATTTATTAGTAGCAATCCTTGGGATTTTTCTGATGAACTAATTAATGTTATCGCTAAATATCCAAACATTGACAGACTACTTCATCTCCCTTTTCAGTCAGGTGATGATGAAATTCTAAAAAGAATGAACCGAGGATATAACAAAAAGGAATATTTAGATTTAGTGAAAAGAATTAGAAAGGAGATACCAGAGGTTAGATTTTCAACGGATATTATTATTGGCTTCCCGGGCGAAGACGAAAAAGCTTTTCAAAATACTGTTGATGTTTGCAAAAAAGTTGGTTTTGAAATTGCTTATCTTAATAAATATTCTCCCCGAAGAGGAACTGTCTCGGCCAAACTTTATCAAGACGATATCCCAATGGGGGAAAAGAAACGACGATGGAATATTCTAAATAACCTTGTGAATCAAAAAAAGAAATAAACAATATTTTTACAAAAAATTATAATCAGTGATACAATTCGCCATGACTGAAAATAAACTAATCTTAACTGCTTCAATAGGTGAAAATTGTACTATTTGTAATCAGTATTCAGAGGAATGCAATTTTTTAAATAACGGAAGATGTCTTTTAAATAAGCCTAAACTATGTCGAAATCCTGAAATATTACTACAGATAGAGAAAATGAAAAGAAGGCCCAATGGAAAGAAATTAGAAATTCTTAACAAGATTTTATCTTAAGTATTTGGAGACATTGGCGTTGTGATCAACTAGAGTCGAGGCGTAGTAAATTTGACCAGAATTATCGTGAAGATAATAAAGGTAATCAGTCTGACTCGGGTGATAAGCCGCGGTTAAAGAATCGAGACCGGGATTACAAATTGGCGCGGGAGGCAGACCTTGGTTTTTATAGGTATTGTAGGGAGAAACAATATTTAAATCAGCCTTAGTAATAGGTTTCCAAAATTCACTAGGGCTTCCCAGAGAATCCCTGGCATACTGGACAGTGGCATCAATCTGAAGAGGCATTTTAATATTTAAACGATTGATAATAATCCCAGCAATAATTTTTTTATCGTTTATAGTTTTGGCCTCACGCTCTAGAAGTGAGGCGATTACTAAAACTTCCTCGTGAGAATATTTAGTGGTGGCATCAAGCCGAGCCTCCGATAATTTTTGCTGATAATTTTTGTCAATGACGGATAAAATATTTTCTGGGGTATAGTCCTGCGGAATCAAATAGCTGTCGGGAAATAATTTACCTTCAAGTCCCCTGCCAATGAGTGTAAATTCATCGCTGGGAGAAAATTGCTCAATTCTGGTACCAGGAATTATTTTTAACCAATAATCAGTACTGCCACCACGACTAATATTTTTGATTAAATCGGGAATTCTTTGAGATGAAGTGAGAAAAAAGTTTCCGGCTTGAATTTTCTCATTTAAACCCAGTAAATAGCTATAAATAATGAAACTATAACGATTTTTAATAAAATTATTTTTTTCTAAACGAAGAGCGATGGTAGAAAGAGAATCACCCTCATTGATGACAAAAACTTTTTTGGAAGAATCAGTCAAAGGAGGCGAAAGAGAGAGAAAAAAATAGAGAACTAAGGCAAAAATAAAAACTAAAAAAATAGCGATTAATCCTATTTTAAATTTCATTGAATAAGGCTCGGCGATAAGTATCAGTCTTGGGGGTGTGAATAAAAATGCGACCACAGCGACAAGTAACAGTAGTTTGGCCTCGAACCATTTTTCTTTGACCCTTGGAAAGTTCTTCCCCACAACCAACGCAACGACCTTGAGATAATAACCAAGCCTGAATGGGAGAAATAAGATTTTTAAACATATTTTTTCTTAATTAATAACCCGATTAAGAATAATGGCAGCAGCCATAGAATCAATTTCTTTTTGATAAGTTTTTTGCTTTTTTTTATTTTCTAGAAAAAGATTATCGGCTTCAATTGTCGAGACGGCCTCTTCAACTGTTTCGATAGGTAATTTTATCATGTCTGAAAGCTTTTCTATAAATTTTTTAGTCATTTCCGAAATTTTACCCTCTGAAAGACCAACATAGACCTGACTAATATTGTTTTCCAAAATTATTTGCTTAAGTTTAATAAAAATTTTATCGTCATTTTTAACCATAGGTAAGGTAAATATTATGTTACTGATGGAATAAGCCAAACCTATTCTTTTGGTACCAAAGTCAATGGCGAGAGAGTTCATGAGTTGTCAGCAATTTGAGCTTTAATAATCAAGCGACGTAAATAAGTGCCTGGAGGTGAACAGGTAATCAAGGTCAAGTAGCGACCATCAAAGCGTTGTTCTAAGACCGAAAGATCAGTTGGCTGGACTTCAAACATTTCCTGAACTAAATATTTATACTGAATTTGATCGTAATTTATAAATATTTCATCACCTTGTTTTAGTTTGTAGAGAGTGGAAAAAATAGTGATATAAGACTCGGGATTAAAAAACTGGGGTAAAACCGAATGGCCAAAAATAACGGGTGAACCATACTGGCCTGGAAGGGCAGTTTTGGGGTAATGAATGAGACTTTTTTTCAAATCAGTGCTGCCAAAAATCACCTCCGCTTCTTTTATTTTTAGCTTTGGAATAGAAACATAATAAGAAGACGTGGAATAATTTGGTATCGAAGAGGAAATATTTTGACTATTATCACTTACAAACCAGTTTGAAAGCTGAGTGTAATCAGCATTTACCTGACCTAAAACTGATCCTGAATAATTATAAAACTGAGGGGAGAGTGGATTTAAAATTTGATTAAATTTAGTAGAATAACCAAACTGAAATTGAAGAATGGGCAAAATAGCTGAAAGAAATAAAAATATTCCCGAAAAAAGGAAAAATGAGGCAAAAACTTTTTTGCGACGAGGGGAAATCACCTTTTTTACCTTGACTGTCCTGGGAGGACTTTTTACATAAAGATAACTCATTTTAAAATTTAGAAATTATTGTAATTTTATCGGCTGAAGGCGGCAGTCTTTTGAGAAAAGAAAAGATTGAGGGAATAATTTTTATATTACGATCGTAAACATGTGGTTGAGATTCAATTATTCTTTGAGCTTTGGTAAAGTCTTTACCCGCTAAAAGAGAACGAAGCTTATCAGCATCAATCTTGGGTAAGGTTTTACCAATCAAAGTGAGTTTTCCAGTTGATCTTTGAGAGGTGGTCTTTTCCGCGGCAAAAGAAAAAGAGAAATCAGAGGGAGAGGCAACTGACTCTAAAAAATTCTGATCACTGGCTAGTAAAGTCTTAATAATATTATCTTTTTGCTTTGAATTAATTTGCATAAGAGAAATAGTTAAATTAGCGTTGACTTCTAGAGTCTGGGCTTCTTCACCAACTTCTCGACTAAAAACGAGCTGTTTTTTATCGATAAAAAGAGTATCTTTTAATAGATCTTGATAACTACTATCACCGCTAATTTTCTGGGAAATTTGATCTTTGAGAGAAGCTTCAACCTTTTTAGTCAACTCATTTTTGTCATCACTACTAACCACTTGGATTTGACGACGAGAACCTCCGGTAAAAGCCTCATTTACCTTGGCAAGTAAATTAGAATCGTCTTTAAAACTTAAAAGAGTGTCCTTGTTTAAATTAAATTCGGAGCCAATATCACTAGCAATAGCACTGGCCTTTGTTTGCCCCATGGTAATAGTTCCTGAGGCTAAATTAAAAGAAGAAGCGGGAACTTGAATCGAGGTTAAAAGCTCGTATTTTTTATCAGAATTATCCGTCATAACAGTCCCTTTTGATATATTTTGAATTTTATCGTCTTTATTAAAAATAATGATTTCTCCCTTGGCCTTATCCCCTGTTTCTTTTTGACCTGTGGTCGGAAGAGACTGGGTAAAATTTATATCTAAAGTCTTTTTGTCGACTGGGAGGAGAGTGATTGAGGCTGAAGTGGCTAAAGAATCGAGACTTATATCAAAAACTTTATTTATTTCAATAGGATTAAAATTAATGGTAATTTCAGCTTTTATTAAAAAATAAGGAATTAAAATTAAGAGTGGAGACAGGGCTAATGGAAATAGAAGCCAAAAATTAAAATTAAAATGAGGTAATTTGAATTTAGGTAAAGAAAAAACAGGTAAAGATAATTTAAGTTTTGCCTCGGGCTTCGTGGCCTTGGAAAAACCAAGGTCTTCGGGAGCAACTTCCACTGGAGGGGGAAAGGTTTCGTCTTCAATAATTTCAGGGACCGTCGTCTCTACTATTTTTTCTTCTTCTTCAACTGGCTGAATTGGGGCGTTCTCAAGCTTTGATTCAACCGAAGTACTGCCGATTTGAGAAGAAACGGTTTGGCTGTAAAGATTAAATAATTCTTCAGGTTCAAAAGCGTTAACATCGGGTAAATGGAGAAAAGTTTCAATATTTTTTTTACCTACCCAGGAATAATTTTTTAGATCATCAATAATACTAGGACCTAAATTACCGTAAATTAAAATTTTCGGCGGAAGAGCCAAGTCCATTTGAATAGTAAGAAGCGCATTTTCGAGATCCTCAGGAGAAAAGTCGTTGACTAAAGTTTGGCTTAAACGTTTTTTTACCTCTCCGAGATAAACCAGAGAAAGAGAAAACTCTTTTTTGCCTAAACAAACAAGGATAAAACTGGGAGGGAAAGAATCATTTTTATTAACTGATTCAATAAAAGCTTCATCATTACTAATAAAACCTAAGGGTTTTAGCTCTAAAGAATGACACAGACTTTCCAATAATTTTAAATACTTAGGGAAAATTTTACCGTCATTGCCAATCCAACTAGGAGGTAAAATAAAAGCACTAAATTCAGGTTCCTGATCAGGCTCAAGTAAAGCTTTTTCGGCAGCGGCGGACAGGGAAATATCAACGGAATGAAGAAATGAATCAGGGTTGTCAGGAAGCCATTCAGTCTCCGGGCCAAGAGCCAAGAGAGTATCCGGATTATCCCGCTTGATTAAGCCAACAGTAAGGGCCTCGGTAGTAATAGAAATAAGCCAATAATAGGAAGCCTCCATTATTTAAGGATAGCATAAATCCGACGTTTACCGCTGCCAGCAGATTCTTCTTTTTGAAT
>JAQVSW010000044.1 GCA_028700345.1 Candidatus Shapirobacteria bacterium
AATATCTGATGTGTTTACTGGAAGTCTGTCATCAAAATTTAAATTAGGAATCAACGTGAAACCGGCAATCTTTGAAGCAGCCACAGCCTCGACATGTCTAACTTTTTGACTAACTTTCGAACTTCTTTCAGCAACACCAGAAGATCCATTAAAAACATGAACAACGCTCACGTTATAACCTTTACTAACTAACAAGGATATTAAACCACCACAACCAATTACTTCGTCATCATGATGAGGAGCAATTACCAAAACATTTAAGTTATCTCTATCCATAATTCGGCTATTTTAGCATAAAATTTGATAAAATATGTAAATTCAATACAATATGCAAAATCAAATTACCGCAACAACGAGAAAAATAGTTAATGAGGCAAAGTTTGTAAATGTTGACATCGACTCTATTGTACAAGTGTGTAGTAACATCTCGGCAGAAGATATGTTGAGCGCATCCTCTAATCTAAATAGTTTCAAATGGAAAGAAGAAGAAGCTGTGTGGATTATTTTTTTATTTAACTGTATAAATTTCAGCTATTGGCCCGACAAAGGGAATAGTAAGTGGGGTTTTATGGAATCACAGGGGTCATCTGCCTTATTTAAGGCGATTGAATATGCTGTTAAATCTGGTGCGATAAAGTTAGATGCTACATGGATTTCAAAAATTAACAGAGATCAGTTTGAAAAAATATTAGGAGAAGATAAGGGTTTGCCAATGATAGATGAAAGACTGATGAATTTGTTGATTGCCGGTCAGGTATTAGACTCTAAATATAATGGTTCTCCGATAAACTTAATTAAAAAAGTGAAAAATAATGCTGCTGAACTTGCTGACGAACTTGCTTATAACTTTTCATTTTTTTGCGATGTTGGTAAATACAACGGTTTCGACGTTTGGTTTTTGAAAAGAGCTCAGTTGATGTCAAAAATGTTAAAAGATTACTTTAATGGTGAAGGTGTTGGGTGTTTTGAAGACATAGATAAACTAACACTATTCGCCGACTACCGACTTCCACAAATATTAAACACCCTCGGAATATTGGTATATTCTACTAACCTGGAAGAAAAATTATCGAATGAAGTGGAAATACTAAGTGGTTCACCTGAGGAAATAGAAATAAGGGCCGCCACGGTCCAAGCAGGTGAGTTAATGAAACTGGAATTGGCCAAAAAAATACCTTCAATAACTTGTGCTAATATAGACACATTTTTGTGGCTAAAATCAAGGAACCTTGAGAGTAGACTCCCTCATCATCGGACACGGACAATTTATTACTAAACAACACTCTTCGTATATGTACTGTGGTACGATTCAAACCCCATTTTTGCGAATAAATTTTGTGAAGCAATATTTTTAGAATATATCCCAGCCTTAACTCTAAAACAATCTTTAGTTTTAATCCAATCAAAACATTTTTGAATTAATTCTTGTGAAATCCCTGTGCCACGTGCTTTTTCATCTAAATAAATTACTTCGATTTCACACTCGTATTTGTTTGTGTTTAAGTAATCCACTTTATCTACATGCGCATATAGATAACCAACTAAGGTATTGTCTATCGATGCAACTAAGAATAATGCATCTGGATTGTTAAGCTGTTTTGTGTAGAAATCTTCGGATTCTTTTTTTGAAAATGTCAACAGCGGTTCAAATTTTTTTTCGACAAAATGTAGTTTCTCTCCCCAACTGACGAGATAATCCAAATCATCGATTGTTGCCGTTCTAACAAAATTAGTCATAGTCCCATTATACCTTACCTCCAAGGCTATTTATCGCCTACTTTTTAATAAAAGTGGCTGTTTTAATAGTTCTTCCAGCTTTTTCCCAAACTTTTTGAAATCTACTTTTTGGTAGATCCACTGGCTGATCTTTATCAAAAGCTGACGTCTCCATTAAGTGGTCTGTCTTCTCGTTAAAGTAATCATCATTATCGGTACGAATAGTAACACGGCCACCGCTCTTAGTAATACGAGCTATCTCATCTAAATTCTGCTCGCACAAAATATCCTTCCGTCTGTCTTTTGTGTTAGAAATCGGTGGGGGAAAAGCAATCACGACATGGTCTACACTTTCGGTGCCCATTTGAGCCAGTACAAGAAACTGATTAGCGGAAAATTTAAACGCCACGTTTATTATCATTGCACTCGTTCAGTTGATTATGATTGTGAACAACCATATATCACTGAAGATGATTTAGTAAGACAGTTATTGGCTAAAATTAATGAAATTGAACTTGATCAAAAAGCTGTTGACGAAAAAATGAAGCAAGAGATTGAAAGATACCATAGGCTAAGATCAGATGTGCTTCACCAAGAAATGTTTGAACAACAATTGGAAGTGATGGACTATCCGATAATGAAGGAAAAATCGCCAGAGCAAAGAATAAAAGAATACGTGATTCATGTTCTCAAAACAGGGTTCTCGGAAGAAAAACAAGAAATACTGGCATTCTTTAAAACAAGGTTTATTTTAAGAGACAAGCAAATATTTAGAATTTAAAGATTCTTGACCAATGCTTTTTCGAATGGATTTGGTTTTTCCTTATTAATAATAGAATTCATTGTCGTAATCGCTTCTTTACTTTTTATCTCCTCTAGATAAGCTTGTCGTGCAACTCTTGATGGGATAAATACAAAGTAGTTATTGCCAGATGCAGTGTTCATTGCACGCACTGCGTCGTCTATTTCATAACCTTTCGAGAACAAATGGTAAAAAGTCGCATAAGCAATATTGGTTTCACTCCAAGTTGGTGTCTGCTGGTTGCCAACAACTCCAAAAAAAGGGAATTCTTCGTCTTTCATCGCCATAATACATCCGCTAGATCCATTACAAGTGGACATTGATAACAAAAGCCCGCCACCCAGAACCTTATTTACTGGAATCAAAAATTTCCTAAGGTCATTCCAAGATACAATTTCTTTGTTTGTCAGTTGTATTCCTCCCTTAAAGCCGTGAGCACTTATATGGATTATTGGAGAAATTTGACTACTTTTGAAATGTTCGACTAAACCAACTCCAAAAGCCGCCTCTAAAGCATTCTTACTAACTACCAATTTATGGCTTGAAGATATCTCTGACAGCTCAAGGGTTTTTTGAAGTGCTTCACCCTCGAATCTTTTTAGATATAAGTCAGGGTCACTGGGGGACTCGACGATATAGACATGAAATAATTTTGGATTCATAACGTATTTTACCGCTTGTCGGAATCAAAGGTTTACATCCCCTCGAGGACATGGGATTAGAACCAAATTGAAGCTAAGCAGGAACAAAAAGTAGAATCGTTAGAGCAGTAGCATCACCTGTATTACATGGAAAGACACGGAACTTTCAAACTTTGGCGGAGGGTAAGGGATTCGAACCCCTGAGAGCTTGCGCTCACTAGTTTTCAAAACTAGCGCCATGAACCACTCGGCCAACCCTCCTATTTCATTCTGATTATACCAATAAAGTGTTATCCTTAATTACTATGAATATTCAAATTACCGGTGACAACTTTGAACTCACCGACTCTGTTAAAAAACTAGTTGATCAAAAAATTAATCAAAAACTAGAAAAATTTCTCACTACCTTTGCGCCTGAAATGAAAACCGCTAACCTACGCATCGAGTACGATAAGCTTAAAAATATTCATCTGCGTTTTGACATGTATCTCCCTGGTAAAGAAAAAATCTTTTCCGAAACTACTCACCGATTTTTAAAATCAGCTTTAGTCGATCTCGCAGACCAAGTCGAAAAACAAATTAAAAAATATCGCTCTCTCTAATGTTGCCTTTACTTCTCCCCCTCTACTACCAGCTTCTGGCGGCTTACAGTCCTACTCCTTACTATCATCCAGGCCCAAGTATCACCGTGGAAACTGTCGAGATTCTCCCCAGTCCTCAAGTGCTGGGCCAAAGCAGTTCTTTTTTACTACCACCCATTGGCGGTGAAGGAAATGTTGTCAATTTGGCCCTCCTTGGTGACTCTATGATCGACACTCTCTCTGAAGATATTTGCCTCTCTTCTCTCCAAAAATATTTTCCAACTACTAAATTTAATTTATTTAACTATGGTTATGGCAGCAGCACCATTGAATCAGCTACAAAACGCCTCGGCGAAGATACTATTTATTTAGATAAAGTAAATCCTGCTCTTCTTTCTCTTAATCCCGACATCATCGTTATCGAATCCTTTGCCTACAATAATTTTGGTAATTCCGAAAAAGGGATTGAACGTCATAGTCAAGCCCTTGATGAAATTACAACTCTCATTAAAGAAAAATCCCCCAGCTCTAAAATAGTCTTAGCTTCTACCATTGCTCCAGACTCAATCAATTTTGCCAGTGGCATAAAAAATATGCAATTTTCGGCTCTCGAAAAAATTGAAAAAACCAATACCATTAAACTTTATCTTCAAAATCTAATCAATTTTGCTTATAAAAACAATCTCCCTCTCTCCGATGCTTTTCATCCTAGTCTTTTTGGCCAAAACGGCCTTAGTGAACTCATTGATCCAGTCGATCATCTTCACCCCTCAGCATTTGGCAGCGAACTATTTTGTGACACTCTAGGAAAAAGTCTAAAAGATAATCAGCTGACGAACTGATTAATTGCTAATTCCAGTCACATCGATTAAAATAGCTCCATGGCCAAATCTAAAAAAACTCCTCGTATTTTAATCGCCCTTTGTTGTTCTGTCTGTGGAGCTCAAAATTATCTTACCGAAAAAAATAAAACCAATACTCCAGACAAGCTTAAATTCAATAAATACTGCCGTTGGTGCAAAAAAAATACCGACCACAAAGAAAGTACCAAGCTAAAATAATCAGTAGCCTGGAAAATATCTACATCTCCCCTCTTGAGCTGTGTAATCTGAGTTGTAAATATTGCTATACCAAAAAAACTAAAAACATCCTATCCAATAAGCAAATTTTGAGTTTTATTAAACGTTATAATCATTATCTTCAAAGTCGCAATCATGTTTTTTTAAGAGCGTTGAACGTGGTAACACATTCACAGCGAGAAAAAAAATATGATGAGACTTTGAGCCTTAAATCTATTATTTTTTGTGGTGGTGAGGTTTTTACTCTGAAAAATTTTCCTCGTCTGGTTAACAATTTAATTTCTAAAGGTATTTTTATCACTATTATCACCAATGGCACTATCGATAGGCTTAATAAAATTAAAAACCCAAAAAATTGCCAGCTTATTGTCTCTTTTGATGGACCGGAAAGTATTCACGATGCCAATCGAGGTCCTGGAAATTTTGCCAAATCAAAAAAGTATGTTGAGCACGCCTTAAAGCTGGGCTTTCCCGTCGAAATTTTTTATCTTATTACCAAAGATTCTTATCTATATAGAGATTCATTCCCAAAATTTATTTCTAAAGCTCTAAAGCTCCATAGTTCTAAAGAACTAAATTATACTTATTTAACCGACAGACTTGGCTCCTTAACTCCTAAACAAGTCAAAAATATACGTCAAAATTATCCAGTCTTTCCACCTAAAAATTTTGGCTGCTCCCAGCTTTCACTTCAGTCTAACGGTAAATTTTATGGCTGCTGCGAATCACAAAAATCAATTGGTTCCCTTTCTAATTCCATTTCTAAAATACTATTAAACTATTTATCTACTTATCTAAACTCCCCTCTTTGCTCCGACCCCGATTATTTTTGTAATTTAAAGTAGTAAAATAATAAAATAATGACACAGTCTGATTTATTAAAATGTATTAGGAAGTACTTTTGGAGCCAAAATTTCACTGAAATCGAAGTCCCCTATCTCAACCCTACGCTCCCCCTCGAAGCCAATCTTTACTCTTTTAAAACTGCTTGGACTCATCGCCAGCAAAATTTCTATCTCCCCACCTCTCCCGAATTCGCTCTCAAAAAACATCTCGCTACCAATAAACAAAACTGTTTTTCCATTTCTCACTGTTTTCGTGACTTAGAAAACCAAGGGCCAGATCACACTCCTGAATTTTTAATGCTCGAATGGTACGAAATTGGCAAAAACTATTTAGATTTGATGCTTTCAACTCAAAAATTTATTAACCACTTTTTAAAAATAAAATTTACCACCTTTAATCTTCCCCAAAATCTTCCTCAAAACGAAGTCGACTTTAACCACTATTTCCTAAATGAAATTGAACCTAAACTACCCAAAAATAAAGCTGTTTTTATCACCGGTTATCCCACTTTTCTCTCCCCTTTGGCAAAAACAAGCGAAGTAAATAAATTTTCCGCGCGCAATCATGCCAACGAAGTGCCAGCGCGTGAGCACGGAAAATTTGGTTTACGAAGCGAT
>JAQVSW010000004.1 GCA_028700345.1 Candidatus Shapirobacteria bacterium
ATAATTAAGTCATACGCCCGCCTTGATCCCCGAATACGCGCTTATCGCAATCGCCTTAATTTAGGTGTTTCCACTACTTCAAACATTGCTATATCCCTCGCTCGCTGCAAATATCTGGCCCGTATGGACGCTGACGATATTTCCACCCCAGACCGCCTGGAAAAACAAATAAAATATTTAAAATCAAATCCTAAAACCGTTATTGTCGGTGCCCAGTGCACCATCATCAATCAAAATAATCAAATTATTGGTTTCAAAAATTTTCCTCTTTCCTCTGCCAGTATCAACGACATGCTTTTCTGGGCTGTCCCCATTCAGCAAGGCTATATGATGATCAATCGCTCTCTTTTACCCAAAAATTTTCCGTGGTACTGTGCCACTAAAACCAGCGCCGAAGAAGTTGATTTATATTTTAGATTGTCCGAGTACGGTCTCTTTGCCAATTTAAAAGACAATCTATACTTTTACCGCCAAGTTGACAATTCTCTTTCCCGTATCAATCCCAAAAAAACTTTTTATTTGACACTCCAATCACGTCTTATCGCTATCAAAAATGGCTTCCAACCCTCAATCAAAGCTATTTTAGTTAATTTAGCCCAAATTTTAGTTATCTCAGTCCTGCCATCTTCTCTAATTTATAGTCTCTGGTACTTTATCCGAGGCGTCAATCAAGCTCAATCTAAATCTCAAATTGGGACTTTTGCCTCAATCAAAGTATAATTTAATTAATGCCTTTTCTCTTGTGGATTAAACGTCACCTTCCTCAGTTTTTTCTTGTCTTAATTCTTGGTATTCTCTGTTTTCAAAATTATACTCCCGGCACATTTCTGACCGGCTGGGACAATCTTATGCCAGAACTAGACATCTGGTTAAACCTAAAACGCTCTATTTTTGCCGTCTGGCAACAATATCAGGGCCTCGGCCTGGTTGGTGGGATGGCTCATGCCACTGATCTTATTCGTCAGTTGATAATTCTGCCCTTCACCCTCTTTCTTCCTCTCAATTTAATTCGTTATCTCTGGCATTTTAGCATGCTGTTTTTAGGTACATTTGGTATTTTTCACCTTCTCAAAAAAAATAAATTCTCTTCTCTAATCTCTTTTGTCTCAGCTTTATTTTATCTTCTCAATTTTGGTTCCATTCAATATTTTTGGGTTGCCTTTGAGCCATTTTCTACCTTTTGGGGCTTTTTTCCCTGGCTAATTTATTTTCTTTTAAATTACCTTCAATCCCCTGTAAAAAGCAATCTTAAAAAATTAATTATTATCAACATTCTTGCTATTCCGTCTTTCTATGTCCAAACAATTTTTGTTGTTTATTTAATTTGCCTTATTTTAGTTTTAATTTCTTGGCTGATATATCAAATTTCAGCGCGCAGCCATAACGCGAAAAGCATTAGTGTGAGCACTGCAAAAATTTATTCTCAAGCAAATCGACTAAAAAATTCATTAAAAATATTAGTATTAATTTTTTTAATCAATTCTTTTTGGCTTTTCCCTCAATTTTATTTTCTCAAAACAAATCTCCAGAATCCTACTGCCGGTATCGGTAACTTTATGAGCAATGAAGAAACCTTTGCCCGCAATCAAGTCCGTGGCAATTTTTCCGATTTTCTCCTTCTCCGAGGCTATTATTACGATTTTTCCAGTAATGGACAACCACTAATGGCTCCCTGGCTGGCCCATTTTTCTAATCAATATTTACTTATCTGTGGTTATTTTATCTCCTTTTTTGTCATCCTTGGACTGATCTCTCTTCTTTCTCGTCCCAAAAAACTTAATTTAATTTCTACTTCACTTCTTCTCTTTTTTCTTCTTTCTTGCCTTGCTCTTCTTTCCAATCTCAGTCCATTCAAAGAATTAAATTTACTCTTTCGTGATCTCCCGCTAATTAATCAAATCTTCCGCTCACCCTGGACCAAATTTTTAGTTCCCGCCTCTTTTACCTTTTCTCTTCTCTTGGCTTTTGGTCTAAATTTTCTTGCTACTTTTTTAAAACAAATTAAATATTCTCCTTTTATTTCTAATTTATCTAGCTTCCTAGTTCTAGTGTCTCTTTTCTTTTTTTCCTTTCCTGTTTTCAAAGGCAATTATTTCTCAACTGATATTCGCCAAAAAATTCCCTCTGAATATTTTGAAATCTTTTCTTTTCTTAAATCTCAAAATCCTACTGGTCGGATTGCTAACCTACCTCAAGGTTCCTTTTGGGGCTGGACCAATTATAAGTGGGGGGTATCAGGTTCTGGTTTCCTCTGGTACGCTCTGGAAAATCCAATTCTGGACCGGGCCTTTGATGCCTGGAATCTAAATAATGAACAATATTATTGGGAACTTGGTCACACCCTTCAAAGTAAAAATTCCACCCTTCTAGAAAACGTTATTTCAAAGTATGCCATCGCATATATAATTTTTGACAACAATATTTATTTCCCTGATGAAAAAATCTACAGTAAACTATCCCTTTCCACCAAAGATCTTCTAAATTCTATTCCCTCTCTTAGATTAATTAAAAACACAAAAAATATTTACATTTATCAGTCTCTATACCCCACCAAAATATATCAAACAGATACTACCACAAAGGCTTCTCAATTTAGCTTCTCTCTAATTGACAAAAATTACCAACAATATGGCGATTATTTATCTATCCAGCAATCAAGCGATACCACTGCCAATCTCTTTACTAATCGTCTCCAATCAGAGCTTTCTTTTAACCCCCTCTCTCTTGTTGGACCAACAGATCCTATCGCCAATCAAGATGTCACCAACTCAGATCTTTCTCAAAATATCTTTGCCTATAATTTTCCTCGTGCCTCACTGGCCCAAAACTATCTAGTTAAAATCACTTCTCGTCACCTTTCAGGCCTGCCTTTAAAAATAAGTGCTGTTTCTGATAATTCCCAAAGTAAATATTTCTCCACCATTCTTCCCATTTCTCCTTCTCTCTCAACTTCCTGGTTTTTTATTCCAGCTCGTCAATCCGACAACTTTGATTTTGGTATAAATTTTATTTTTGACAATACTCCAATTACTACCAGTAATCAAAATTATGTCGACGAAATTATTTTATACCCCATTTCTGTAGACGAGCAAGTTATGTCTCCGACTCTTAAACGAGAATATCCCAACTCAAAATCTAGTATTTTTTATTACAAAATAAAACCAAATTTTCTTTCCTCTATCCTGGTTTTACCTCAATCTTTCGACTCAGGTTGGCTTGCTTTTTATTTTGATGATTATCATCGCTTAAAATTCCTCCCTCACTTTGAAATAAACAACTGGGCCAATGGCTGGGAAATTCCGTCTAACGTCTCTTCTCTAAAATCTAATATCTATATCTTTTTCTGGCCTCAATTACTAGAATTCCTTGGCTTTATTCTTTTATTAATTCCGCTATTTTTACTCCTAAGGCCTCGAAATCCCTCTCCACGTAACCCTTAGTTGTCATTGCTGGCGTTCCCAGTCTAATTCCTGAAGGTTTCAATGGCCCGGCCTCATCATGGGGAATTGTATTGGCATTAACAATAATTCCATTTTCTTCTAATTTTATTGCCACCTCCTTACCTCTCCCCATACCGCAATCTACCACCATCAAATGATTTTCTGTCCCAAAAACCTTTAATCCTTTAGACTTTAAACTTTCAGCCAATGCTTTTGCATTAACGATTATTTGCTGAGCATATTTTCTAAACTCTTCACCATTTGCTTCCTCAAAGGCAACTGCCATAGCGGCAATATTATTCATGTGAGGTCCACCCTGCAGTCCCGGAAATACCGCTCTATCTATTTTTTTAACAAGATCTATATCTTTTTCAATTCCCTTTTTAGTTACCCCAATTATTGCCCCCCTTGGCCCTCGAAGGCTCTTGTGAGTCGTCGAAGTAATAATATGGACATAATCTACCGGGCTCGGATGAACTTCACCAACAATCAATCCGGCAATATGGGAAATATCAGCTACCAGCCACGCCCCGACGCTATCAGCTATCTCTCCAAACTTTTTCCAATCAAGAATCCAGGGATAAGCCGTTGTCCCTGCAAAAATTAGTTTTGGTTTTTCTTTCTTTACAAAATTAGCTAGTTCTTCATAATTAATTCTCCCCTCCTCGTTAACATCGTACTGAACTGATTCAAAATATTTTCCCGAAAAAGTAATTTTCGGATGACCATGGGTTAAATGTCCTCCAGCCGAAAGTTTCATCCCACAAATTTTATCTCCAGGCTCGAGTAAAGCCATCAAAACCGCACTATTTGCGGGGCTACCGGAATATGGTTGCACATTTAAATGTTCTACTCCAAATATTTTTTTACCTCTTTCGATTGCCAAATTTTCAATCTCATCCACAATTTTATTTCCTTGATAATACCTTTTCCCTGGATAACCTTCAGCATATTTATTAGTTAAATCGCTCGCCAAACACTTTTTTACCGCCTCAGAGGTAAAATTCTCACTTGGAATCAATCTAATTGTACTATTTTGATATCTTTCCTCTTGTTTAATCAAATTAAAAATTTTATCCATGAGGTATTTTACCCCAAAAAACCTCTTCTTTTTATTTCTTCTCTTATTCTCTCTGACACTTCTTCTTTATTTCCTTCTCCATTAATCCAAACACAATTATGTTCCGAGTGTTTTTCATACCATAGGTAGCCCTCAAGACAAACCCTCATCTTTTCTGTCGTGTCAAAAATATCAGCATCTCCCCTTTTTCCAATTCGCTCTGACGCCTCTCTCAAATCAGTATTAAGAATAATCACTAGGTCAGGAGTCAAAATTTTACTTGTCTTATGTAAATCTAAAAAATATTCTCTCTGCCCTGGCGGCGCATAAGAAATCGTTGATCCACTATATCGATCTTCAAGCACAAAATCATGTTGCTCTAAGGCCGGCAAAATTACTCTCTGACTATGATTTATTCTATCAGCCACAAATAAAACCTGAAGCGCAGTTGGATCCATTTCATCACTTTTCTTCTTAATAGTATTTTCTATTAAATTCCCCACTCCAGTATCTCTGGTATGTTCATTAGTTACCAAAACTGACTTATTTTTTACAATTAAATAATCTCTAAGTAAATTAATTTGGGTTCCCTTACCACTGCCTCCGACTCCCTCAAAAACAATTAATTTCCCTCTCTCCATTAAATTATCCTCCGACTAAAATAACCATTAATATCTTCATTCCACATTGCTTGTCCACAAAAACGTTCTCCCTCAGGACAATAAGGTGTTTTACCAATCTTTTTTCTCAGTGCACAAGGCGCCATCAACATGTTTACCATCTCCGGAAAAACTACCAATGTTTGCTGTGTTTGTTCCAAATCCATAAAAAATATTTCTTCTTGAGCATTATTACATAATCTCAACTTACGTCTATGTAAATAATCCAGTCCATCACCGGTCTCAATCAATCGAATATTGTGGCTATTCGGTATCAAAGAAATAGCATCTCTCCTTGGTATCCCCGCTTCCAAACATTTGTTTACGTTCTCGATCTCCATCACAACAGTCTCAATAAAAAAATCTAAAAGCTGTTGATTTTCTCTAACTACCATTGGTTGAAAACAATCAACCTCTCCATCGAAAATAGATTCCATCGGTGGCGTCACTCCAGGAATTGTCCTATGTCTTTGTCTTTGTGAATCTCCCGCGTGGGATAAACGCACTGCATTATTAAAATTTATTAATCTCAAACATTGGGTCAAAGGATCATTGATTCCACTATCAAAAACATCCGCCAATAATTTATTTTTTGTCGGATCCATCAATCTTGACAAAGCATCTTTATCACTCATTTGCTCTTTAGGAACACCTAATACGTTTCTAACTGCCATCGCCACCACTCCCCTTGTTTGAGGATCAAAAGATAAAAGCATCGATTTCCTATCACCAAGCATCGCATCAAACTCTTTTTTACCCTCTTGAATAAATTGGTCACTCACTCCATATTCTCTTTCATCTTCCAGTGGTACTTGTAATTCTTCTAAAATTTGTGGATCTCTAACGCTTACCGCTTCGATCATTTTTGCCACCATATATCTAGCTTCATTAGAAACATTTGGCAACAAACTAGCTCTATATAACCTAATTAATTGTAATTCGTTTAGAGTGTAATCAAGAGTTGTAAATTGATTTATTGGCAACACATATCGTGCTACTTCTTGAGACAATTTTTTTATCTTTTCATTCAAATCCCCCCTTCTTTCAGGATTATTCCAACTACTTTCTGGATATATTTTTCTCATTCTTTTCTCAATTTCAGGAGTTAAAAGTGGTAGCATTTCAAAATATTTATCATTGGCAAATCTAGCGGAATTCAAAAAAAGTTCTCTTTGTTTTGAATCCAAACCACTTGGTACCAAGAAATTTCCACTTTTCACCTCGACATAGCGCTGACTTTGTTGGCTAGTATTGTAATAAGGAAAATTATGAAAAAAATCATGAACCACATCTCTAGAAACCATCATTTTCCAAGTAAAAGAAGCATGCATTCTAGTCGTATGGTGGCCTGCCTCCAAGGTTGAGTCTAATGTCTTTTGAGCATTTTCTTCCAGTCTAGGTTTCATCGCCGTCACTCCCTTGGCATAACATTGAAATGCTGTCGTCGAAGCAATATCTCGAACTCCGACCCCAAGAAATTCGTCGGTAGATTGCGAAGCCAATTCCAGTGATATCAATCTCGGAGAAACCTCAAACTTTTTCTCAAGAGCCAAACACTCATTAAGATAATTTATAGCTTTTTCGCTCATTTACACCTTTATATTCCTGAGGCATCTTTCTTTCAAGTATCTCATCTATATCAATATTTTCTCTTGCGGTTTTTCTTCAGTTTTTATTTCAATTCAAAAGTTACCGTCAAATTTTTATAGACAGTGCTGCTACCAGGCTCAATTGACATTCCTCCTCCACCCGCTCCATCCCTAGCATACATCGGATAAATTACATTTGATCCAACTCCATCACTCACACTCAGAATTTTTCCCAGTATTCTATTTGAGGCTCTAGCAATACTTTCTGCCTTATCTTTAGCGTCTTTTATGGCCGCATCATATAAACCTTTCTCGGCCTCATTGGTATCATCCATCATAAAATTAGGACCATAAACATTATTGGCCCCACTTTTTGCTAGTAAATCAGCTAAGTCAGTCGCTTTATTTATGTCTCTCAAAATAATTTCTATTGTATTGTTTACCTGCCACTGACCAGGGTTTTGTCCCCCTTTTGGTTCTTGATAATAACTTAAGCTTTGAGTCTTAATCTCTGACTCCATTATTCCAAAATCTTTTACCGCTTTTACCAAATCATTCATTTTTGTATTTACTTCTGTCATCGCTTTATTTTTATCCATATCTTGAGCCATTACCCCCGCTGAAAAATTAGCAATTTGATTCTTTTCCTGACTTTTTGCTTCTCCAATTACAGTTATTACTTCTGGTGTTTGCCAAGTGATTCTGCCCCAGTTTATCCTCTCCCAGGGAACAATCCAAGCTAAGATTAGAACGAGAATCACGGTCCCGATTATTTTTTTCATATTAATTAATTATATAAACAAACACCCCTACTTACAAATTGGACACTTTTCTCCACTATACCAACAACCACACTGAGAACAGTATCTAAGGCCCTCGGTTTTCCCGTTTCTAAAGCTAATTCCATTTATTGTTTTAACAATAATTATCCCCTCACTGGCAAACTGTCCACCTAAACTACTCCCTCCACACCCTCCTCCAGCAAACTTTTGGACTCTCATTTCTCCATATAAATATTTTTTAATCTCAGATCTTAATAAAACACCTTTTCTTGGCTCAGTCCCCAACTCCCTACTTTGTTTTTCCACTTCCAGTCTAATCGCCACATACATTCTAGTCATCATTTCCCCATCTAAATATATTTTCTCTCCAAATTCCGACTCAAATTCTGTTGTCATCTTCCTGGCCAATTTCTCAATTAATGCTACTGAAACTCCCTTCTCTTCTTTGACCAAACTCAACATTCTTATTAAATCGGCCAGCACATATCCCTCCTTATTTATAGCTTCAAAATCATCTAGCTCAGCTTTAGTCATATCCACTTTAAACCTCATCCAGGTAAGTCTTTCACCCTCACCTCTTATCCAAAAATCGACCATATCATCCGGATAATCCAATTCAATATTCTTTGGACTGACACACACCACCAAGTCCTTTCCGGCTTTTAGTTGCTCTTCAACCCTTTTTGTATTTTGATATTCAAATTCACAGTTTTTCGATAAGTCTCTTACAGTTTTCCCTGTCTTCTTATCTATAATTTTTTCTCCATCCCACTGATAAACGTGACTGAATGCACTTAAAAATAATTCCTCCAAAGATGTTGATATATTCAATTCCAATTGTTCTTTTCTCAATTCACCGGAAAACCCTTTCAAATAATTTACTTCTCTAATTGGATCAAAATTTAGTCTTTCTTTATTCATTTTTCATGCTCGTGAATTAAGGCTCGGACTATCACCGTAGCGGCACTGTGAGGGAATTCCACCCTTCTTCTCTTTCTATTTTACTCTTTTGTTTCTCGGCTTAACATAAACATATAATCAGATAAGCGATTAAAATATTTTAAAATATCTTCATCAATTTTTTGTTGTTTACTCAAGGACACCACCCTCCTTTCACATCTTCTGACTACAGTTCGACACCAGTTTAAAAACTCATCCAACCTATTTCCTGTTTCCAAAAACTTGTGCAGTGACTCTTCTTTATCTTCAATTCTTTTTATCTCCGTCTCCATATATTTAATTTCTTTCTCCAGATCAATTTCTTTTGATCCATATTCTGAAATTACCCCCATAATCTGATGCAATTCTTCGCTTATTCTCTCAATCCTCTTCCTCATTTCAGCCTCATTTTTCATTTTAGCCACTCCCAGTAATGCCAAAAGTTCGTCAATTGTTCCGATAGTTTCAAGTAGTTCACTATCTTTTTCTACAATTCTCCCCCCAAATCTGCTTTTACCATCATCTCCTTTTTTAGTTATTATTGACATTTTTTAACTACATTTACTGTAACCACAGTAAATGTTTGAACATTTAAAACATCCCTCTTCCGCATAAAGAGGACTGCCACAGTCAGGACAAGAAGCAAATTTACTTTCACCTTCAACCATCTTAATCCGAATCTGCTCCAAAACAGCCTCTTTTTTATCAGTTTTTATCTCAGGTATTTTTATCTCTAGTTTCTCTTCTACGAACAAATCAAGCTGTTCTCCTTTGGAAATTTCCAGTAGTGATTTACCCACCGCATCAAACATTGACAGTACCGTTCCATTTCCAAAACCCACTTTTTGACCACAAGAAATACCCACCATCTCTTCGGCTACTTCTTTCAATTCTGCTCCATATTTTAAAGCCAGGGATGCTAGTCTTCCCGTCACCTCAGCCGACCCAGCCAAATAGCCACCACTTTTTCCCAAAGTCACAAAAACTTCCACTGGGCCATTTCCTTCCTCAAAAAATACCGAAGTATAAACCTTACCCACATCACAAGCTTTTCGCAGTCTTATTCCTCTCGCCGCTTCCGGTGTCTTCTTTTTTATTCTTATCTCTTCTTTAGAATTTAGATTTTCGTTTTTAGAATTTTTATCATCCACACTCTGTATCACTTCTTTCTCCCTACTCCCACTTCTATAAATCGTAATCCCCTTAGTTCCAAGACTATATGCCAGTTTATAGGCGTTTCTTACCTCTTCCACCGTCGCCGATTTAGGGAAATTGATTGTTTTACTGACCGCATTATCAGTATATTTTTGAAAAGCAGCCTGTATTTTTATATGCCACTGGGGATCTATCTCCAAAGCTGTTCTAAAAATCTTTTTCAACCCTTCATCAATCTCTTCTATTCCTTCAAGCTTGCCTCCGTTTTTAATAATTTTATCCATCAACTCTTCACTATATAAATCTCTTTTTTTAAGCTCTTCTACAAAAATTGGATTCATAATATGCAACTTTTTTCCCTCAATTGTATTTTTTTGATATCCGAGTGAAAATAATGGCTCAATTCCCGAAGAAGCATCAGCAATCATGGAAATCGTTCCCGTGGGAGCAATAGTCGTTAAAGCCATATTTCTCGGTCGATAATTAGTCCCTGCAAAAACACTATTTTCCCACTCGGGAAATACCCCTCTCTCTTTTGCCAGTTCCTGAGTCGCTTTTTTTGCCGTTTCTGAAATAAATTTCATTACTTTTTCCGCCCATAAAATTCCCTCTTCACTATCATAAGCAATTCTTAGTTTAAAAAGCATATCCGCAAATCCCATAATTCCCAGACCTATTCGTCTAGTTTTGTTTACCATTTCTCTTATTTTTTCGACTGGAAAAACATTTACTTCAACCACATTATCAAGAAAATGCACTGCTTCTGTGACTACCCTAGCCAGCTCATTCCAGTCTAAATCCAATCCCTCTAAATCTCCCTTTGACAAGGGAGACTTTACTCTCCCCTCCTTGTCAAAGGAGGGGTTGGGGGTAGATTGAATAACAAATCGAGATAAATTAATTGATCCTAAATTACACGCATCATAAGGCAAAAGAGGCTGTTCACCACAAGGATTTGTCGCTTCAATCCTCCCCAGTTTTGGCACTGGATTAGAACTGGGCTCGTTCATCCGGTCAATAAAAACCAATCCCGGATCTCCATATTGCCAAGCTAATCTTGTAATTAAATTAAAAACTTTATAAGTGTTAAGTTTTTTAGTTACTTTTCCATTTCGGGGATTAATAAGTTCATATCCCTCACCATTCTCTTTTGCCTCAGCCCAGTCATATAATTTTGTTATTTCCTCTTCAATTTGTCTAAGTCTTTCGTCAACATCACGATTAGCCTCTGCCTTTCTGATTTTTTCAATAATTTCCTCGGGAAAATCTTCTTCTTTTACAAAAGATTTGTCACTTTCAATTCGATCCATAAATACATTAGTTACCGCCAAAGAAAGGTTAAAATTGGTTAAACTGAATTCGTCTAGTTTAGCTACTGCAAAACGCAATACATCAGGATGATCAATTGAAAGCATACCCATATTAGCTCCTCGACGCACCCCTCCTTGTTTAATCTGGGAAGTAACATCGTTATAAGCCTGCAAAAATGAAAGAGGTCCCACCGTTGTTCCCCCACTAGTTTGAATATAATCGCCAGATGGTCTTAAATTAGAAAAAGAAAAACCAGTTCCTCCGCCACTCTTATGAATTTTTGCCATATTAGACATAGTCTCCAGTATTGAATCCATTGAATCCTCAATCGGCAAAACGAAACAAGCCGAAAGCTGCTGTTTTTCTTTACCCGCATTTACTAAACAAGGAGTATTGGGAAAAAATTTCTGCCCCGCCATCATCTCATAAAAAATCTTGGCTCTAGCCTCTATTGTCTCTTTTCTATTTTCAAATTTTTCATCCCCTTTGGCTATATTTAAAGCTACTCGCCACAAAATATCTTTGACCTCTTCTTTTCGCTCACCTTTCTCATCTTTCATCGCGTATCGCGTCTCAGCAATATATTTTGCATTTTCAGACATAACTGGTTCGATTAAATCGAGTTTATTATTTAAAAATCTTTGATTTATTTCATCCATAATTTATTTTTTCATTTCTTTTAACAACTTCTTAAAATCCTCAATATTTTTTATATCAAGATAAATAGTCGCAAAACGGACATAGGCAACAGGGTCAATATCCTTTAGCTTTTCCATCACTAGTTTTCCTATTTCTCGTGACGGTATTTCCACACTTTTCCAGTTGAGAAGCTTCATTTCAATTTCATCAATTAGCTTTGACCTCTCCTCGCCGCTTAGTTTCCAACAGGCTTTTTCAAAACATTTTTCTAGCTTCTCTCGATTGTAATCTTCAGTTCTTCCATCCTTTTTAACTACTTTTAGTTCTATATTTTCCACTTTTTCATAAGTCGTAAATCTTTTTTTACACTTTAAACACTCTCTTCTCCTCCTCGTCGCTCGACCGTCAAGAGCCTCTCTAGACTCTAAAACATTTGATTCATCAAAAGCACAATATGGACAAAGCATGTATTTTTCCGCTATTTAATTATAACACTATTCATAGCGTTTGTGTCTCATCATACACACTACCCTTAGTATCTGTCAACTAGAATTAAATAATCAAAACCATATCAAATTTTTATTTAACACCATTATTCAATATCCAAAATGTTAAAATCAACCATATGACAGAACAAAGAGAAAATATTATTGGGAACATAAAATCTCAAATAAAAGACCTAATTTCCGGAATTACAGATAAAAGAATCGTGAATCAAGGAGAAAAAATAAGAATTTCCTATTCTTCAGGCATGCCTTTTGTTGAATTTGGTGGCGAAAGAGAAGTTGATAAAAAAGTAAAACAGAGCGATACTCAAATTATTCTAAATGGAGTTCCAGACGATGGAACTCGTGTCCAATTTTATCTGGGAAAGGAAGGTGCTCCTGTATTTATAAATTCCGGATCAAACCCTGTAGAAATTGCCGCCAATCGTTGGGGTGATCAACCCGAAAATGACAATTATCGAAGTGGTACTTTTTCTCTTGAGCCAGGATCTTGGGCAAATTGTTACCCTCAAGGTGGTAGTCATTATGAATTAAGATGGCCAATTAATGAAGGGAAAAAAATAATAATTGATTTCTCAGGTACTGAAGATACTACTACTAAGGAAAAAGGCACTATTTCTAAATTCATTATAAAGCAAAAATAACCTTTCTCCTGATATAATACCCTGATGCAAAAAATCATTAACTTTTTCAAGGAAGTCAAGGCGGAATTCAAACAAATCTCCTGGCCAAAACGTGAATCTATAATTCAGTCAACAATTGTGGTAATATCCATTTCTGTTATTGTCTCTTTAATTTTAGGAGGATTTGATTATCTTTTTATCAAAGGCATGGCTTTGATTGGGCCAAAAACCACTCCCCAATCTGAAAGTCTTATACCTAGTCCGGCCCCACCTCTCAATCCTCTTTTAGAGCCAACAATTAGCCAATAATATGCCAAACAATTCAACTAAAACAAATCAAAAAGAATTCCAGTTTAAGCTTTCTCAAAAAGAACCAGGTATTGATGCTGCTTGGTATGTCATCAACACTTATTCTGGCCACGAATACAAAGTTATTGATGCTCTGAAAACTCGTATCAAAACCATGGGTCTTGATGAATTTATTTTTCAAGCTATCGTCCCCATTCAGTCCAAAATGGTTATTCGTCGAGGGACAAAGGTAAAAACTCAGGAAAAAACTTTCCCTGGATATGTTTTAATCCAAATGATTATCACTGATGATTCCTGGGTTACAGTCCGCACTACTCAGGGTGTTACCGGTTTTGTAGGAATTGGTAGTAAACCTACTCCCATTTCCCAAAAAGATGTTGACAATATTATCAAAATCACCGTCGAAGATAAACCCAAATTCCAAACTCCTTTTTCTCTTGGTGATGTCGTCAAAATAACCAATGGACCCTTTGCTGATTTTATCGGCACCATCGATTCTATCGATCAGGAAAAAGGTAAACTTCGTGTTCTCGTTTCTTTCTTTGAACGAGAAACTCCCGTCGAACTCGACTTTTTACAAGTTTCTAAAGAACTCTAATATACTATTTATCTATTAATCTAATAAACTAATTATCTAAAAATATGCCTAAAAAAGTTAAAACTGTTATCAAACTAGCCATTCAAGCCGGTATGGCCAACCCCGCCCCTCCAGTCGGGACCGCTCTTGGGCCTCAAGGTATCAAGATAATGGATTTTTGTAATGAATTCAATGAAAAAACCAAGGAGATGAAGGGTTCTTTAATCCCCTCTCTTATCACCATTTATGAAGATCGTTCCTTTGATTTTATTATCAAAAAACCCCCAGTTACCGATATGATCAAAAAAATTACCGGTATTAGCAAGGGCAGTGGTTTAACTGGCCGAGAAAAAGTAGGTAAAATTACTGCTTCCCAAATCGAAAAAATTGCCACCGATAAAATGGAGGATTTAAATACCAAGGATTTGCAGGCCGCCAAAAGTATGGTTGCTGGTACCGCCCGCTCTATGGGTTTCGAAATTGTCGACTAAATCCAATCTCCCTAAATCCCTCTTTGACAAGAGGGACTTAAAAAAATAATTTTTCATTAATAATTTAAAAAATAAAAATGAGCAAAACCTCTCAAGAACTAAAAGCCAAAAAGGCTAAAAAGCTTGCTGTGGAAGATCAAGTAGTTGATCAAAAGGCTCCAGAAACTGAAACAGTCACCATTAAGGAAACTCCAGTTGAGGAAACCACAGAAAAAATTATTAAAGCCGCCAGAGTTCGTGGCAAAAAATATTTAGCCGCTAAAAAGAAAATTGATGTCTCAAAACTATACTCCCCCAAAGAGGCAGTTAAATTAATCAAAGAGACTTCTTTTTCAAAATTTGACGGCAAAATACAGGCTCACTTAACCGTTATCGACATTGGTAACCTAGGTGAAATAAACTTTCCCCACCTAGAGCTTGGCACTAAGAGAATTGAGCTGCTAAACGATAAAATATTAGCCGAACTTAAGGAAGGAAAGATAAACTTTGATATCTTAATTGCCACGACTACCACCATGCCAAAACTTCTTCCCTATGCTCGTATCCTTGGCCCCAAAGGTCTTATGCCTAACCCCAAAAATGGTACCTTAACTGACAAACCAGAGGAAGCCATGAAAAAATTGGCCGTTGCCAAGACCGTGATTAAAACTGAAAGTAAGGCTCCAGTCCTCCATATAACTATTGGCAAAGTTTCTCAACCCGAAAAAGAAATAGAGGCCAATTTGGCTGAACTCATTAAAGTTGTCAAAGCTCCTAAAATTAAAAAAATAGTTCTTTCTGCCACCATGAGCCCCGGTGTCAAGGTATTAGTAGAAAAATAGTACTTATTTTTTTAACGCCAACTCAATTATCTTATCTAGCAGCTGGCTATAGCTTATTCCTATAGCCATTGCTTCCATCGGTAAAAGAGAATTAGAGGTTAGCCCTGGTAAAGTATTTATTTCCAGTAAATACACCTTGCCCTTTCTTACAATAAAATCAACTCTAGCATATCCCTCTGCCTTAATTGTCTTATATATTCTTTTTGTTTCGTTCTGTATTTTTTTAATTATATTTTTGGGCAATCTTGCCGGACAAATTTCTTCCGACATTCCTTTTATATACTTCGCCTCGTAATTAAAAAAATCTTTTCTTGGCACTATTTCAATCACGGGTAAAACCAAATCTCCAATAATTCCACACGACACCTCAACTCCCTTTATATATTCTTCAATAATTATTTCATCGTCAAATTTTTTAGCTTCTTCAATCGCCCTTTCCAGTTCATCTTTCTTTTTTACAATCGTCACCCCCACACTAGATCCTCCATTTGTCGGTTTAACTACGCAAGGAACCTTTGTTCTTTCACTTGGCATTAAAAAATTATTTCTTTCAGCTATCATTCTAAAAATCTTTTTATTCATCCCAATAGCTGAAGCAAGTACTCCCGAACCAGTATATTTAATTCCCAAAGTATCAAGATATCCCTGTATCGTTCCATCTTCTCCACCCATACCATGCAAAGCAATTAAAACTACATCTGTTTTTATTTTATCTAATTTTTCAAGCTCTCTTGGGACATCAATTAATAAGATTTTATATTTATCTTTATCAATATTTTTAATAATTTCCCTCACAGTCATCAGAGACACATCCCTCTCACTACTTTTTCCACCCATCAACACACCCACTTTTATTTTTTTCATAAGTATTAACATTATACAATATTATATTATAAAAGCTAATTTTATATCTAATATTTGTGTTTATAACTTATTATGTTATAATCTACTTATGTTAAGATATCAAACTTTAAACGAAATCACTATTGATTCCTCTGCTCTAATTAACAACTACAATTATTTTCAAAAACTAAATTCTGGCTGTGAAGTTTGCCCTGTTTTAAAATCAAACGCCTATGGCCACGGCTTACTCCCTGTTGCCAAATTTATTGACTCCCATTTTAAAACCCCGTACATCATGGTTGATTCACTTTATGAAGCTTACGAGCTTTCCAAACAAAAAATAAGAACACCAATAATGATCATGGGTTATACTGATCCTCAAAATTACTCTGTTTGGAAAAAACTCCCCTACACTTTTACTGTTTACGATATTCAGTCACTTGAAAATTTAAATCAATATCAACCAGGAGTTAAAATTCATATTAAACTCGACACCGGCATGTGTCGCCTTGGCATTCAGAAAAATGATATCCATGTTTTTATAGAAGTCTTAAAAAAATGTTCTCATTTACAGGTCGAAGGCATTTATTCCCATTTTTCCCAAGCTGATAACCCTAAAAAAATAACTTTTACGAATAATCAAATTAAACTCTTCAAATCCATGGTCTCATCTTTTGAAAAAGCTGGTTTTAATTTTAAATACAAACATATCGCCGCCACTGCCGGAGCTGAAATTATCAAAGACCCTTATTTTAATCTTACCCGTCTTGGTCTCGGATTTTATGGCTATTCCCCTTTTGGATCTCATACTACTGAAGGTAGAAATCAAAGATCAATCTTAAAACCCGCCCTAAATTTCACTTCAAGGCTTGCTTTAATCAAACAAATTCATGCCGGAAATCAAATTAGTTATGGTGGTACTTACACTGCAAGGCAAGATGAAATTATTGGTATTTTAACCGCTGGTTATTTTGAAGGCATTCCCAGAGATTTAAGTAATCAAGCATCCTTTCTTTTAAAGAACACCAAATGTCCTGTTATTGGCAATATTGGCATGAATATGACTACTATAAAAATTCCAAGAACTATTAATATCAAAATTGGCGAAAAAGTTACCCTTATTTCTTCAAGTATTAGTGATCCCAATTCAGTTTATAAACTATCCAGTCTTTTAAAGACTATTCCCTATACCATCTTAACTGGGTTACACTCATCTATCAAAAGAACAATTATATGAAACAAAAAATAAGTCTTCTCTTTCTTAAATATCTTCGTTTCTTTGCCCGTCTGCAACTCGCCAAAATAAATTTAATAAATCCAAAACTAATAATCGTTGGTATTACCGGTTCTGCCGGTAAAACATCGACACTATTAGCAGCCGAAGCTGCTCTTAAACCCAACTTTCGAGTCAAAACCAACTATGGTGGTAATTCAGAGTCTGGCATTCCCCTTAATATTCTCGGCTTCAAAAACCCTGATTTTTCTCTTTTTTCCTGGCTAATAGTCGCTCTCCTAACTCCTTTTAAATTACTTACCAATTGGAAAATATACGATGTTTATCTAGTTGAAATGGGAATTGATAGCGCTCAGTCACCCAAAAATATGTCTTACTTATTGTCAATCGTAAAACCCGATATTGGCGTCTTTCTCAATGTCACTCCAGTTCACCTAGAAAATTTCTCCTCTCTTGATCAAATTGCCGAGGAAAAAGCAAAATTGATTAATAACACCCAAATCGCCATCATTAATAAAAGCGATGCTCTCGTAAAAAAATACAGCAAAAATAAGCATACTATTTCTATCAAGCCAGTTAAAATTGATATCCCCAATTTTGTTCTACCAAGTATTTATGATATTTCTCTAGGAGCGGCTCTAGCCATTGCTAATTATTTTAAAATCAATAACTCTAGTTCTATCAACAATATAAAAAATAATTTTCATCTTCCTCCTGGCCGATCTTCTGTATTAAAAGGAATCAATAATTCAACTATTATCGACTCCTCATACAATTCATCGCCTCTCTCCGCTACCGAAATGTTAAATTTTTTAGCTTCATACCCATCTCCCAAAATTACTCTTCTTGGTGACATGCGCGAGCTCGGAGCTGTCTCAAAAATATCTCATCAAAACCTCTATAAAACTGCTCTTAACTCCGCTGATACTATTATTAGCATCGGACCCCTTACCAGTCGCTTTTTTGGCTCTAAAGCTAAAAAATTTATGTACTGGTGGCAAGCCTCTGATTATCTAAAAAATAACCTTCCTCAAAACGCTACTATTTTAGTAAAAGGCTCTCAAAATACCATTTTCCTCGAAGAACTAATCAAAGAGTTAATTCCAACTAATAAACTAAAACACTATTTATCTAATGATCTAATCTGCCGTCAATCAAAATATTGGCTAAAAACAAAAGATCTTTTTAAGTCAAGTAATTCGTAATTGAAGATTGTAGATTGAAGATTAATGATAGTTATCCCCTAAATTCTTTTTCCTTTTTAATTTCTTTTTCGATTAAATTTCTCAAAAATACTGACCGAGGAATCATCCTTTTCTGTGCTATCCAATCAAGATAAGCCAAAATCTTGGGACTGACAAAAAAATTAAATCTGACATCTATTTCTTTTTTTGCCTCTTCTAAACCTTGATCGAGCAGTGTTCCAATGTTTTTTTTATCATATTCAACTAATTTAAATTTTGGATTTGAAATACCCCTTAAGAATAAAATTTTTGTCCCTTTTTTGTAAAAAGCTATCACCGGTTTACATAAATCAAGAGATTTTGAAATTAAATAGCCCATTGAGACACTATGACCCGATACTTCCATCATCACCACATCTGCTTTTTTTACCATTTCGATTGATTTTTGATAGGCCTGAGCCGATTCTTGTTGACTTATGTCATAAATTTTTTCTACTGTTTTTTTATCTGTCCACTTTAGCAACTTATCACTAAGCATAATATTATTTTTTGCTAAATGACTGTGAATCATCTGAAATAAAGCAGGCTCTTTTGATACCAATCTAGGTGAAGCCACAAAAAATATTTTCATCTTATTTAAAAACTTAAGGGACTATACACCACTTTAGCTTAAATTTCTACCTGTCTATTTTTGACCAACTTTCTTACTTTTACTTTTTCAATATATTTTTCCAAGGCAAGGTCTACTTGTTTTCCATCATCTGTCTCCCAGTACTCTTCTTTTAAAGACAGCAGTTCTCCTACCCCAATTTTTTTTCTAATTAAAATACCGGTTGCGTGAGACACCATTCTTATTAATCTATTAGTATCTGTTTCACGCCAAGTTTTAATTATATCTTGACCACAAAGACTCACCGTACCCATAATAACTCTTAAATTCTCATTTCCAGCTACAAAATCTTTAATAGTAGTTCTAACTACTTCTTTTTCCATTTAAACCTCCTTTATTATTCCAATTCTCTACCACAGAAAAACCAAAATTATTCTGTAATTAAGAATTTTAATAATCAAATTTACAACGCAGGAATTTTAACATAATTACCCCCCTTTGCCAACCACCCAAACTAGTGTATAATCCACCTTGTTCTACCGAAGACAGCCGGCACCCAAATAAGTCCCGCCGAGGAAGCAAATATATTTTTATTTTGTCGCCTCGATCTTCGAGGCACTTTTCGTATTATTTCTTAACTGATAATTGAAAATTTAAAATTAAATAAATATGCCAAAAATACAAAAAATCCAAAAAGTTGATGAGATAGCTAACAAGCTTTCCGAGTCAAAATCAGCCGCTTTAATTCAATATCAAGGTCTTAGCGCTGGCGATATTGGCAATCTCCGAGCAAGCATTAAAAAAGCTGGCGGCTCAATGGAGGTAGTAAAAAATTCATTAATATCCAGAGCCTTTAATAAAATTGGCCTTTCTTTACCTGAAATATTAACTGGTCCTACAGCTATTGCCTACTGCGAAACTGATGAAATAGCCCCTCTTAAGGAAATCGATATCGTCAATAAAGACAAGGAAAAAACCTTTTTTAAATATGGCGTTTTCGAAAAAAAGCTTCTTTCAGTTGAAGATTTAAATAGATTTCTCTCTTTACCTTCAAAATCAGTTCTTGTCGCTCAATTTATTGGTGGACTTAAAAACCCTTTGCAGCGCCTGGTTTATGCCATGCGTTTTAATCAACAACAATTGGTTTTAACTCTAAAAGCCTTATCTGATAAAAAGGCTACCGAAACAAATTAGTTATTTGTTTATTTAATGCCCCGCCGACGAGGCGTCGCATTTTTCTTAGTTATTATTTTATTAATTATTTAAAAATAAAAATATGGATAAAAAATTAGATACTATCCTTAACCAAATTTCTGAACTATCGGTGCTCGAACTCTCCGAATTAGTCAAAGCTCTCGAAGAAAAGTTCGATGTTAAAGCTGTCGCTATGTCAGCTGCTCCTGCTACTGCCGCCGCTGGTGCTCCTGCTGCTGCTCCAGTTGAAGAAAAATCAGAGTTTGATGTGATTGTTACCAACGCTGGTACCAATAAAATCGCCGTTATTAAAGCTGTGCGTGAATTTAAGCCAGAACTCGGTTTAAAAGAAGCCAAAGATATGGTTGATGCCTGTCCTGCCGACCTTGGTACTATGAAAAAAGAGGCCGCCGATGAAGCTAAAACCAAGCTTGAAGCCGCCGGTGCCACCGTTGAATTAAAATAATTATTTTAATTTAAATCTTAAAATCCCCCTGAGTTTATCGAAGGGGGATTTTTGTTTTTAGTTTATTCCAATTTTTCTGATAAAATATTCTACCTTTAAAAGATGAATAATATAAGTAAAGGCTATCTTGATCGAATAAATCCATTTACAGACATTAAAATACTTCTTGAAAATATCCTTGATATTTATCAAAAACCAAAACTAAAGAATTATAAAGTACTAGAAATTGGTTACGAAGATTTTAATGTCATCATCAAAACAGAAAAAAATAATTATTTTCTAAAAATATTCCATGATTCCCGCGATAATGAAGAAGTTGATAGTGTCGTCGAAAGAATTATTACAGCTGTTAACTCTAATGTACAAACACCTTTTATTTATAAAAACCCCAGAACTAATAATTATTGGACTACTTTAATAATCGGTCAATCTCATTTTAGATTGTGTTTAATGCAATATATTAATGGTCATAATTTCTTTTCATTTCACGAAAAACCTAGCCATCAAGAATTGATTCAAATCGCTCAAATTGCTGCAAAAGTTAACCAGACTAATTACCAACCTAAATTTGTCTATGACACATGGGCAATTACTAGTTTTTTACAAGAGTTTAAGAAAAAAGAAAAATATTTAAAGGGTAAAGATTTAGATGATGTTCGCTGCGTTTACGATGAATTTATTAATTTTAATTATGATGCTCTACCAAAATCTTTTGTTCACGGTGACATAATGAGTACCAACATACTTAAAGATCAAAAAAATAACTTGTGGCTCATTGATTTCTCTGTCAGTAACTATATGGCTAGATTGATAGAAATAATTGTTGTTTGTGGTGATTTAGCCTTAATAGTCGGCAATAAAAACGAATCTTTAAATCGAATAAAATTGGTTTTTGCAACTTGGATAAAACTAGTTAACGCCACAGAGTTTGAAATAAAATCATTTGAAATGTTATATAAAGTTGCCAACGCCATTAATATTATGAACACTAATTTTGAAATCGCCACTGGAAACACTTCCGCCGAAACAATTATGCATTTAGAAGCCGGCCGTTTTGGGATGAGCTTAATAAAAGAAAATATGTTTAATGGGTTATTTTGCTTTACTTAAATTCGGTAAAACTGCCGATATTAAAATCAAAATACTTTCCATTTCTCGAATAATCATATCCCTCAAGCCTAATCGATCTTCTATTACCATACATCTGTAACTATTATTACAGATTATTTACAATAATTCCACTTTATTTTCCGCCTTCAGCTTATCTACCACTTCCCCCACCTTCCCCGTCATTTCTTTTTTGCAAATCAATAGCGCATCATCTGTTTCTATCACCACCAGATTCTCTACTCCAATTAGTGCCGTATATTTTTTCGATCTAACATAATTATTTTTTGCCTCTATTTCCATTCCTCTTAATTGATAATTGTCGACTGATAATTGATAATTAACCACGCTTTCCCAGGTTCCAAAATCAATCCATTCAAAAGGCAGCTCGGCCACCATGGCCTCTCCCTTTTTATAAAGCTCTTTTGTAACCTCCTCAATCGCTCCCTTTGGCATTTTGGCATATTCAGTCACAATGTCACCCCCACCGATGATTTTCATCAGCGGCTCATACCAGTCCATTCTATATTTTTTATACATCTCCATTAAATTATTAGGAGTCATGGTTGTGTGGTTTGCGTGAATTAAAAGCTTATCTGAACCCAAATACTGCTTAATTTTATCTTCTTCACTCCTGTCGATATAATCAGCCACTCGAAATATTTTTACTCCATTTTCTTCTTTTACAAGGTCACCCTTAACGAGATAATCAACTCCTCGAACAATTTCCTTGGGTACAATCCCCCCTGTCAAATATTCTCCCTTCGATTCAGCAAGTCCACCCATCATCTCAATCATTTCGATAAATTTATTTTCAGGTTTTCGAGTCACATCAGGCTGAACCAGTATAAAAGCCTCATCTCCAAAACCTTTTTTAATTAAAAAGGCGGCCGCAAACCCCGTCGCCGGACCTTGATTTCTCATTTCGGGTTCAATAAAAACATTTTCTGGCAAAATCTCCGGAACTTGCTTTTTAGCAATCTCCGCCTGAAGCGCATTGGTTTGTAAAAATATATCCTCTGGAGAAAATTTTATTCTTAGCGCCTCCCAATTCAACTCAAAAAGGGACTTATCACCTATCAGAGGTAAAAACTGTTTAGGTGAACTGCTGCGGCTCTCTGGCCACATCTTTGAACCAACCCCACCGCACATTATGACTGCTTTCATATTTATTTTTTTTGACAATAATTTTTAATATTTTCAATTGTTGTTTTTACAATTCTTTCAATTGCCTCTTCACTATTAGAAGCGTTATGAGGAGTAAAGACGACATCATCTCTATCCCGAAGCATATGATAGCTCAGTACATCTTGTAAATCCTCCTTAGTCGGTCTTTGACTCATAATCATTGACATACTCTCCACCTTATCTTCTTCTTCAACCACATCAAGTCCTGCCCCCCTCAGTATTTTTTTATTTAATGCCCAAATTACTGCCGCACTTTCCATCACCGCCCCCCTGGAAGTATTTACCAAAATACTCCCCAACCTCATAAGTTTAATGTTGTCTCGATTAATTAAATGATAGGTCTCTTTAGTGGCTGGCACATGTAAAGTCACCACTTCTGACTCTTTTAATAAAGTTTCCAAATCAACAAGTTTAATTTTATATTTTTTTACAATTTTCATCTCCGGGTCACTATCAACCGCTAAAATTTTCATCCCAAATCCCCGGGCAATTTTGGCAACATTACTCCCAATTTGCCCAAGACCAACAATACCAATAGTTTTTCCAACTAGATCTATTCCTGTTAATCCTTCCGGACTAAAATCGTCATCTTCGACAGCTTGGTGTGCTTCGACAATTTTCTTGGCCACTGCCAATATTAATCCAAAGGTATATTCGGCCACTGTATTTGACCCATAGACAGGGACATTTGTTACTAAAATCTTTCTTTTTTTGCACTCTAGCAAATCAATATGATCAACTCCAGTCGACCTTGTCGCAATCATTCTTAAGTTAGGTAATTTATCCAAGATCTCTTTATTAATTACAGAATAAATTCGCAGAGACAAAATCTCATACTTTTTAGCCATTTCCAAATTATCTTGAATATTGTCTTCAAAAATTCCCACTCCAAAAGCATCTATGTTAATAATTTCACGTTCAATTATTTCTCTCTCCCAGCTCCTGACTCCAAAAAAGGCAATTTTGTTATCAACCATTGACCTATTTTACAACATTTTTTTAATTTTCATTTTTTGATATCTTGACCTACTAGTATCCTCTGTGTTTTAATGAATATAATTAAAGATTAATTTGATACAAGAGGAAACACCAAATGGATAACCAAACCATATCACAAGAAAAACCTGTAGCTCAAAAACCCCCTCAAAAAAAAGTTAATGGCATCAGTATTGACAATCTCCCCGATCTTTTAACTGTCGCTGAAGTCGCTGATTTATTACGTGTTTCTAAACTAACCATAAAACGTTGGGGAAAAAGGGGTAAATTACCTGCTATCCGAATTAATGCTCGCGGTGATCGACGCTATCGTAAAGAAGCTGTT
>JAQVSW010000045.1 GCA_028700345.1 Candidatus Shapirobacteria bacterium
TCGTTAGTTCAATTATTCCAATCGTGTTGTCATATGTCTTCTATCAAGAAGCTATCTCAGTAGTGGATATCATTGGCTACCTTGTTGTCATTGGTGGCTGTTTTCTTATTGTCACTTATAACAATCAAATCAACAAAAAAGTCACATTCGCGTTAATAGCGATTTATATTGTTTACATTATCGCTACTGGGGTATCTGACTTTGGCCGTAAGGTTTTCCAAGTTGATTCCGCCAGTGGTGTATCCCTAGTAAGCGCGAACGGATTTACCTTTTATTCCGTTTTGTTTTCCTTACTGACTTTTGTTATTTTTTACGCTTTTACCTTTAAAAAGGCATCAGTTAAATATCAAAAGTCAATATTCTGGAAAGAATTCATCTATGTCGCAATCGCTGCTGTGACGACTTATGCTTACTCATATTTATTAGTCCCAGCATCAGTGATTCCCACCACAATTTTATTCTTAGTTAAAAATGGTGGTGGTTTGATTATCAATGTCATAGTAGCGGCTTTCCTATTCAAAGAAAAACCAACCCCTCGTTTATTTATAGGGATTGGGATTACGATTGCTGCGATTGTTTTAATCGGCTTTTTTTGACAGACAAATTATCAAATATTTTATTAATTCATAAACATAGACCCTAAATATATGTCGATAGATTTTTTATAGATAGGGGATGTTATTATTCAACTTGAAATCGATATCATGCCAATAATCGGTTTTTTTGTTTTAAACAATAATGTATATTCCAAAGATTATGGAAATAGAACGCCACACCTAAATTAATAATTCATTATTACTTTGCTGCATGATAACCAAAATTTAAATATTTATTTTTTTGTTAAAAAATGAAGTCGCTTTAAATTTTCTCTGGGTGTAAAATGAAAAGAACAACTCAAAATTAAGATTGGAATAATCTAATCAAACTTTATATTTTGACTATTTAATTTGAATCTTTTTAGGATAATGGAGAAACATTTATGGAATTAAAAATTGAAATTAAAAATATTAAAAATATTAAAAATTTAAATTTCACATTTGACTTTGAAAACGGAATTTACGCAATTGTCGGTGAGAATGCCGTCGGGAAAAGTACTTTAATGTCTGCTCTTGCATCCACAGTTTACCCATCAACTTTGCTTAAGTTAGGAAAAACAGAACTATATTCTGATTCCATGGTAAAAGTTTCATGCTTAGGCAAATCTGATGAATGGTATTACTCATCCGCTCAAGAAAAACTTAGATCACAAACAGACGACATTAAATTTGATGGAATTTATGAAGGAAGCATATTCTCTGGTACACGCTTTAAAGATATGTCTAATTTGGATTCTATTGTTGAGAGTAACCCAGACTTTTTTAGTAGCCTTATTCCTGCTTTTCCGGAGCTAAAAGAAGCTATGAGTTTTATACTCAAAAATAAGAAGTTTCAATATGGGAACATTTTCAGGCTCAGAAATATGACAATCGCCAAAAATTACAATTTGAACAATATGCCCTATTTTAATAAATTGGATTCTGGCGAGTTTATTAGCAAGTATAAAATGAGCAGTGGCGAGTGCATGCTTTTATCACTACTAGATTTTATAAATTCTTCTCAAATTAATCCTCTAATCAAACATAAAGCGAAAAAAGTAATTGATGATAGGCTGTTCATTTTCATTGATGAGGTTGAGCTAGCGTTACATCCCAGTTCAATATTGAGATTAATAGATTATTTAGACAAACTTATTCAAACCAGTAAACTTACTGTAGTTTTTTCTAGCCATTCCACCGAATTGATAAAAAGAATAAATCCCAACAACATCTTTCTTCTGGAAAATGATAATGGAAATGCTTCAATAATTAATCCTTGCTACCCTCAATATGCAATTAGAAGTGTTTATGATCATGACGGAAATGATTGCACAATTCTTGTTGAGGACATTTTGGCGCAAGAAATTGTTCAAGTTTGTATTGAAGAATTTAGAATCAAAAATAATTTACTTATCAATATACTTCCAGTTGGTGGTTGGCTCTCTACGCTTTCTTTGCAAAAGAATATAGTCAATAATAATGTTATAGGGAAAGATAAGTTCATGTTTTCAATATTGGATGGAGACATTGAACAACAAGCAAACGCTATTGGTGAGCATCAACATCTTCAAAAACTATTTTTGCCTATTATGAGCCTAGAAAAATATATGCTTGAAAAATGTCTCATAAAACGAGACCAAAATTTTATTAGGCAGGTAGGCAACAAAATATTTACTTTAGAATCACTCGACAAAATCATCAATGATTATCAATATAATTCCAATGATACAAAAGATGAATGCGGGAAAAAGTTTTATGGACATTTGTGTGGCAAAGTGACTTCTTTAGGTTTTGGTGAAAAACGTTTTGCCGCTGTTCTATGTGGAATTATTATGGATTTTGAAGATTTTTCCCCTTTAAAAGATAAAATTGAAAATTTTATTTATCGGAATTATGAGATTCCAGTTCGAAAAAAGCTTTAAGGGAATTTTTGACTTTGAAGCAACGAATTTATACTCTAATATTAGTAGTAATTTTTAAAACGCTACATACCATCTTTAATTAACCAATGGTTGGAGAATTTTATGAATAAACATAAACAAAAATTAGCTGAAGAAAAAGTCTATGAAGGAAGAATGGTGAGCGACTTCTGCCTATATACCGCCCAAGAAGTTTACAATCAAAAATTGAGGGAACAAGAATTTGTTGACCCTGATATTAAGTGGTCACTTAAATTTGTTGACCCATATGATAGACAGGGAAGAACGGATAAAATTACACAAGGAGCAGCTAAACCAAGAGTGCATGTTAACGCATTTTTTAGGAAGAAATTAAGTCTTAGCGATCATCGTGAATTATATGGAGTAAATGCTGATTTAATAGTTGCTGAACATAGATACCACGAGAGGGACAGTGAGTGGCACAATTTATGGAAAGAAAGAGTTAAAAATTTTTGTGAGATTGAGAAAAGAATTTATCCAGATGGCAACCCAAAAAAAGAAGGATATAAAGTTGCGGATGCATTTTATACCGAAACAAACACTGTTATTGAGTTTCAAAAAGCATTTGATGATAAAGCCTTAGAAAAATCTGCCTTTTATAAAAATGAAAACAAGCGTTTGATGTGGGTTTTTTACTTGCCAACACTAGAGGTTTTTAAAGACGATGGAAAATACAAAATAAGAGAAGATAACTTTTTTCACTTCTTCCGAATAGATTCTTTGTTGCCTTATTTTTTTAAGGAGAATTTGGTATTTCTGCAAGATAAGAAGGACAGAATATATTATGTTGAACAGCTCGAAAGAGCCGAGACACAAAATGAGTTACAAGCCTCAATACGTTGCTTCAAATGCAAAAAAACATTTATAAATCCAGCTGAATTTGTCGAATGGTTGAGAAATGATTGGCCAAAAAGCGATTTTTTTATTCAATTTGGAGTGAACGATAATCTTAAGAGCTTAGACGAGCTTTTACTTCCACATAAAGAATCAAGTGACAAGATGTTCTTTTTACAGAACGGGACAAAAAACGATGTCAATGGTATAAGTTTGATTTATTGTTTCGTAAAAGACGGGAATGCTTTTAGATTTGAAAAATCATCTTTTGTTTCATATAGATGCTTTAAAGACAAAAAAGGTTACTACCATCCGAATAGCGCTTGGGAAAAAACAATTCACAACCCTAGAGATAAAAAATGGATTTTGTTAGCCACTAATTCAAAGAAATATTCCGAAGAAATTGTTATTGATAAAAAGTGAAACGAGGAGTCTTTCTTCAAAGCTTTTAACATTCTTTGCTTATGATTTTTTTAAGGTTTTTACTTAACTCTTTTATAATTCCACATACTAAGGCGTTACCCATCATAAAGTAACGCCTTTTTTCTGGCATTCCAGAATTCGTCCAATTATCAGGAAATTGATTGATTCTTTCACACTCAACTGGTGTTAGTATTCTTAGTTTGTTTTCTTTTGGGTCGAGTATTATGTGAGTACTCCTGTTTGTGGTTCCTTCGGAAGTTAACATTGTTCTTGCAGGAAGAGATAAAATGTCATATGGGCTCATAGATCCTTCTGAATAGAAATACTCATGCCCATTGACGTCTGTCCTTTGAATCTTTTTGGCCCCTCTTAAAAACTCATATTTTTTCTTCTGAGCATCACTTAAAAAATAGTGAGCATCAACGTCGTCTTTTTCAACTAAATCACCGAGGGTTATTGGAACGTATGTTTTGGGAGTGATTCTAACTGTGAAGGTCTCCTCACCAATCAAATAACCGGAGTTTTCAAAAGAAGCATGAAAATTATCAGATAATTCAACTAAGTCCTTGTACTTTTTGAATATGTTATTTGCTTTGATTAATTTTTCATCAAACTTTTCGATTGGGAACGCCTTAGTAAAAAGACCATCATGCGAAATGATTTTGTAAGGTGAAAGTTTCTCAATTTCTTTGTAATAACTTGTGTTCTTGTGAAATGCAAAAATGTAGATTCTACGTCTTCTTTGCGAGAAGCCATAATCTGCAGCGTTAATAACTCTCCACTCCACAGCATAACCAAGTTCAGAAAAACAGCGAAGCATAATGCCGAAGTCACGCCCTCTTTGCTTAGCTGGAGATTTGATTAATCTATCAACGTTCTCAAGAAGAACAAATGGTGGTCTCTTTACTTTAAGAATTTCATTAATTTGCCACCAGAGAACACCTTTCTTTCCTTCGATGCCCTTTGCTTTGCTTAATGTGTGAGCAACCGAGTAATCTTGACACGGAAATCCCCCAGTTAAAAGTGTGTGGTCCGGTATATCTTCTTTATTAACTTTTGAAATATCCATATTTGAATTGTTGTCACCAGCAAAGTGGAGATTATAACAGTCAAAAGCGTGTTGAGTTTTTGTTGAGGGTTCCCACTGATTAGACCACACAAATTTCCAGGGCCCCTTTTCGATTGCTCGACCTTTTTCATTGAATGCTTTAATGTCGTTAAGGCCTACTCTAAATCCACCAACGCCGGCAAATAATTCAACAACTGTTTTTTCCATATACTCTAGCCTACTATAA
This sequence comes from Candidatus Shapirobacteria bacterium, assembly GCA_028700345.1. Lineage (GTDB taxonomy): Bacteria > Patescibacteriota > Microgenomatia > UBA12405 > UBA12405 > UBA12158. Next base: position 5,068 of record JAQVSW010000045.1, read on the forward strand.
AGATAATAAAGGATCAAGATAAAAAAGTAAAGATCTAATAAATATCTTAAGATAATTTATTTAGCTGATTGGTTGCACTGTTTCTAACCAAAAGACAATGATATTTGATAGAATGCATATAAACAGGAATTTATGGACGATTTTAAAAGATATCTCAGTGAGGCTGAAATTTTAAAAATTACTAAAAACGCAATGCACAAAACCTTTGGGGATTTTGGTTTGAATGTGTCTTATTCTCCAAGAAACAAAGGCGGGTTCGGCGGATTTGTCGAAGAAAAAATATTCGGCTATAAAGCTAATAGTGATGACAATCCCGATTTCATAAAAGCAGGCATTGAACTAAAAGTTACCCCGGTTAAGAAAAATCAGAATGGCACTATGTCTTCTAAAGAAAGACTTGTTTTAAATATGATTAATTACCAATCTGAGGCATTGGCAACATTCACAACAAGTTCATTTTTCAAGAAAAATAGAAAACTATTAATTTGGTTTTATTTATATTCCAAGGGAGTGCACCCCTCCAGGTTTGAGATAACCGATTATTTGCTTTTAGAGTTTAAGAACTCTTTGGAAAATAAGGTCATTGAAAGAGACTGGAATATAATTCATAAGAAAATTGTTGAAGGAAATGCACATGAAATATCCGAGTCTGACACTGAATTTTTGGCAGCTTGTACAAAAGGCGCGAATAGTAGTGTTCTCGTTAATCAATACAAGTCAGGTATAAAAGCAAAACCACGAGCCTACAGTTTTAAGACATCATTCATGACTTATCTATATCGAAATATGGTTCATAATATTGCTCCATATTCACCGCTAATCTCCGAAGATGAGTGGATGAAGAATCCTCTCGAAGAAATTTATAAAGAAAAATTGTCTGTATATCAAGGAATGACTCAGCA
>JAQVSW010000046.1 GCA_028700345.1 Candidatus Shapirobacteria bacterium
CAATAAAAACAATGCTCCCGAATTAAAATCAAAAAAATACGAACTGGCCAAAAAACTTAAAACATTACTAGAACAGGGAAAATTAGCAATTCATCTTGACCTTGATGACGATGAAAAGATTTTATTAAAAGAATTTTTTCTCCTCACCGCCAAGCCCTATTTTATTCTAGCTAATGTTGACGAATCTTCTTATCAAAATATTGAAGATTCTAAATTGTCCGCCAAAGGCGGATCCGCCTATGGTGGAAAGATTGAAAATTATGATGTTGTTCCTGTTTGTGCCAAAACCGAGTTTGAATTATCAGAACTTTCGCCAGAAGACAAAAAAAATTATTTAAAAGAACTCGGAGTTGAAAAATCAGGTTTAGAGCGGGTCATCCAAAAAGCTTATGAGACTTTAGGACTCCAGTCTTTTTATACTGCTGGGATTAAAGAGGCTCGCGCCTGGACTATTAATCAGGGTGCCACTGCGCCTGAGGCTGCCGGTGCCATTCATACTGACTTCCAGCGTGGTTTTATTATGGCCGAGATTGTCTCTTACAAAGATTTTGTCGAAAACAATGGCTGGGAAAATGCCAAAGCCAAGGGTTTACTTCGTCATGAGGGTAAAACTTACATTATGCATCCCGACGACATCGTCGAGTTTAGATTTAATGTCTAACAAAATTTTAATTATCTCCGGTCCAACTGCTACTGGCAAAACAGACTTGGCCATTAAACTAGCCAAAAAATACAATGGCGAGTTAATTTCGGCTGATTCTCGCCAAATTTACCAGGGTTTAAATATTGGCACCGGCAAAGACCATCCCCAAAATATCAAAATTCATTTAATTGATTTAATTACCCCCCATCAGAGTTTTTCTGTAGCCCAGTATCAAAAATTAGCCTTTCAAGAAATTGCCAAGATTCATCAAAAAAATAAACTGCCTATAATCGTTGGCGGCACCGGTCAATACATTGACGCGATTGTTGATCCAAACAAATTAACTTATTCCATAAAACCAAATAAATTCTTACGTTATTTTCTAAACAGATTACCAAACTCAACCATTCAAAAAATTTATCAAATTTTGGATAAAAAAAATTTTGAATCTCTAAATAATTCAGAAAAGCACAACCCCCACCGTCTCATTCGAAAAATTGAAATATTTTTTTCCAAAAAGTCTCCCCCCTCCTTGTTAAAGGAGGGGATGGGGGTAGATTGGAATATTCTCCACCTTTCTCTTACCGCCCCCACCTCTTTTTTATATCCCCGTATTGACACTCGTGTTCAAAAACGCCTAAATTTAGGTCTTTTAGACGAAATAAAAAAAATTTTAACACAATACTCTTGGTCTGATCCTGGTTTAAATACTCTGGCATACAAAGAATTTAAAGATTATTTTTCTGTAGGGGCGTCGCTGGCCGACGCCCAAAGTAAATGGACTTTTGACGAGCACGCCTATGCCCGTCGTCAACTGACGTGGTTTAAAAAACAAAAAAATATATCTTTTATTGACATTTCTAAATCTAAGTATCAGTCTAAGATTTTTACCAAAGTCAATAAATGGTACAATTTGTCATGAAAGCTCAAAAAGTTGAAATTACCTATCGAACAATTATTTTCACTGTCCTTTTTTTAATTTCCCTTCTTGTTCTTTGGCAGCTGCGTCCCCTTATCCTCACGGTTTTTCTCTGTTTTCTTTTTATGGAGGGTCTTCATCCAGCCGTAAACTGGCTCGAAAAAATAAAAATGCCGAGAGTCCTCGCCATTTTACTTGTCTATCTTTTCATCATTGCCGCTTTGAGTTTTTCGGTGGTAGGTGTCATTCCCGATCTGGTTGATCAATCAACGGTATTGATAAAAAATTTACCCGCTGCCTTAAAAAACATTGATATTTTAGGATTAAATTTTGTTGATTTTTCCTCTCAGCTAAAAATTCTAGAAAACCTTCCGGGTAGTATCACTTCTCTTGTTATGGCTATTTTTTCCAACCTTCTATCAATTTTTGTTTTTTTTGTCATTACATTTTATCTACTTCTCGAAAGGAAAAATTTTGACAAATATCTCAAAAGTATTTTTGGTCAAAAATCATTAAAAGCCATCACTATTTTTAATCAACTCGAAAAACGTCTCGGCATATGGGTTGGTGCTCAATTAACATTAATGCTTATAATTGGGATTCTTTCCTATCTTGGTTATGTCATTATCGGAGTAAATTTCGCTCTGCCTCTGGCTATTATTGCTGGTATTTTAGAGCTTGTCCCCAACATTGGTCCGACCATTGCTTCAATTTTGGCTGGTATTTTTGGTCTGACAATTTCACCAATCACTGGTGTTTTGGCGGTTATCTGGGGAATAATCGTTCAGCAGCTCGAAAACAATTTTATTGTTCCCAAAATAATGAAAGAAGCGATTGGGATTAATCCCTTAATTACCATTCTTTTAATTGCTTCAGGTGCCAAGCTTGGTGGAGTTGTCGGGGCAGTTATTGCTCTTCCTCTATACATTACGATTGAAACTATTTACCGAGCCTTAAATACAGATAAAAACTAGACTTCAAAGAGATTGTTAAGCCGGTTTCTGTTTATGGACTATCTATCTATTCTCTCTACCTGAGGCTCTCAATAACCAGATGTTAACGCCTCGATTTGAGATTTCCACCAGAAGGTTACTCGTTTCACCTCGGTATTCCGTAGCCTTGCGGCGTAGGATACTTTCTCGTCTCTGTAGCAGAGCCTAAAGCTTGCGCCTTACCTTAATTATTCAGGTTCTGTGTTATTTGTGGTCCGGACTTTCCTCCGGGGTGGTGGCGTTAGCCATGATACCCCGGTTAGCCCTTCAATCTCTTTGAAGTACCCTATTTTACCAAAAAATCCCCCTAAGTTTCACCTCGGGGGGATTTTTAAAAAAACTACTTATAACATAGCTGCATCAGCCGCGGATAAAATTTTGAACATTTTAACTCCGGTTTCAGGATCAATTGCTTCAGCTGCTGGTCGACCGTTTTTAAGGATGACTTTTTTGACTTTAGAAACGTCTACCTCAACGGACTTTCTTGATTTAACAGAATAAAATTTGATAACTGCCATTATACTTGTTCACCTCCTTGTAATAATTAAAGCTAACTCACTTCCAAACATAATACAAAGCTACCAGGATTGCAATAGTCACAAAACTAAGCCAAAAACTTTTGAATAAATCTTTACGTAAAAACTGGCCATATTCATTTTTTTCCATTTTTGCCTTTTTCATTCAACTTCAGTATAACATGGCCTATTTTGCTAAAATTATCCTAAACTATGTCGCCAAACTTTATCCTAATTTTTACTATTATTAATTTTTTGGGTTTTCTTTATCTTCTTTATTTAATTTTAACTAAATATCGACATTTGTCTTCTGAAAACAAAGAAGGAGTGCAAATTTCTGAGGGCATAGAAAAAATAAAACTAATTCGTTTCAACCCTTTTGACGATGTCGGTGGTGATCAAAGTTTTATTTTAGTTCTTTTAAACAAGGAAAATTCCGGCATTTTACTTACCTCACTTCATCACCGTTCTTTTACCAGAATTTATGCAAAATCGATAAAAAACGGTCAAGGTGATAATATAACTTTGTCAAAAGAAGAAAAATCGGCTATATTAAAAACTATTAGTGATTAATTTATTATGAATTCAAAAATATTAAAGACAGGTCTTTATTCCCTCGTATTTGTTATCAGTACCTTTGCTTCTTATTTATTATTTGCCTCGATTTCTCCAGTTAAAAGTAAATCTGGGACTTCCTCTCCTACTCCCACTCCGATTTCTCCTCCCGAGACTGGCTATCTGTCTTTTGAAGGTCCAAAAACAGAAGTTTGTCCCATTAATGGCGAAAAATTTTCTATCGAAGCCAAAAATATTTGGTCTACTCGTCGTCCCTTGACGGTTATGATTGAAAATCATCTTGACTCCAGACCTCAATCTGGTCTCATGAACGCTGATGTTGTTTATGAAGCAATTGCTGAGGGTGGTATTACTCGATTTATGGCAGTTTATTATTGCAACGCTACTCGAACTACAACTCAAAAATATGATGTTGGTCCGGTTCGTTCAGCCCGTAGCTATTTTCTTGACTTGGCTTCCGAATATGCTGATTATCCACTTTATACTCATGTTGGTGGGGCCAATTGCTCGGCGGCTACTCCTGGCGGTCCCTGTACCACCAATATCAAGGCTCAAGCTGTCGAACAAATTGCTAAATATGGTTGGAACAACAAAGGTACTTGGAGTGATTTATCCCAATTTTCCCTGTCCTACAAGGCATGTCGTCGTGAACCAGACCGCACTGGTGAAACCTGGGATACCGAACACACCATGTACTGCTCCACTACTGAGCTCTGGAATGTCGCTGCCAGCCGTGGTTTAACTAATCTAACTGAAATAAACAATAGCTCTTGGGATAAAAAATTTAGACCCTGGCTTTTTACCGCCGAAGATAAAGCGTCTGAAAACATTGTTTCTACAATTAGTTTTGATTTCTGGGGAGACAAGGCCTACGCTGTTACCTGGAAATATGATCTTGCCTCAAATCGCTATCTCAGAATAAATGGGGGAGAAGCTGTTGTCGATTTTAATATTCAACAACCTCTTAGTACCAAAAATTTAATTATTCAATTTGCCAAGGAATCTCGTTCCATTGACGAACACGCCCACAATCTCTATGCTCTCGTTGGTTCTGGGACTGGTCTTTATTTTAGCAATGGTCAGAAAACTGAAATTACTTGGAGTAAAGCTGATCGTCAAGCCCGGACTATTTTCAAAGACAAACTTAGTGGTAAAGAAATTAATTTTGTTCCTGGTCAAATCTGGGTAGAAATATTGCCTTTGGGCAATAAAATTAGTTATGAAGGTTGAAACTTCTCTCAATACTATCCTAACCTCCAAAACTAGAAGTAAACTTCTGTGTATTTTTTTTGAAAATCCCCGTGAGCTTTTTTATGTTCGTCAGCTTGTTCGTTTATCGGGTGAAGAAATTAATTCAGTTCGTCGCGAGCTGGCTAACCTTAAAAAAGTAAATATTTTACTTTCTGAAAGTCGGGGCAATCGTCTTTATTACACTCCCAATTCTCACCACCATCTCTTTAACTCTCTTCTTTTTTTGGCTTACCGTAATTCTGATTTAGCGCAGAAGCTCGACAAGGCGAGGCTCCTTTTAGTATCTTATCATTTTCTTTTGTGGCAAAAAGCCCGCCCTGATTCTATTGATTTGATTATTGTTGGTGATTTACCGCTCCGTACCGTTGAAAATGCTATTTCCGCCGAAGAAAGAAAACGTAATCTGGAAATAAATTATATGGTCATGGATCACCAAGAGCTCAAGCTTCGTCAAAATAAAAGAGATCCTTTTATTGTCGATTTCTTCCTTTCTTCGCCCTTTGTTATAATTGGTAATCCTGCTCTTCTTGAAAACTAAATGGACAAAACCAGAAAAGTCATTAAAACCGGAAACTCTCTGGCTCTGACTATCCCCAACAAAGTCATTAAATCTTTTGATATCAAAGAAGGGGATTTAGCCCAGTATAAAATTTCTTCTTCCAAGACCTCAATTACTTACACTTTTAGCGGTCATCCCCGTCAACTATCCCTCGGTTATGCTGAAAAATAATCGTCGAACTCTCACCATTTTTTGGTCAATTATTGCTACGACTTTTTTATGTCTGATAGTTAATTTACCCGCAAATTTTACCCTCTTTGGCCGTAGCTTTTATCGTCCAAATTTTTCTTTTAATCTTGGTTCCTATCAGTTTAGACCAAATTTAGATTTACGTTATGGTCTAGATTTAGCCGGAGGGGCCTCTCTTTTATTTGAGATTGATACCTCGAAAACCAGTAGTGAAAACCTTCCCGATGCTCTCGAATCCCTTAAGACCAACATTGAACGCCGAGTTAATTTATTTGG
>JAQVSW010000047.1:0-2921 GCA_028700345.1 Candidatus Shapirobacteria bacterium
ATATAAGATACTATAAATAGGATTTAAATGCATATTTAAAAGAGTGTTTTTTAATAGGCTATAATAAAAGTAATTTATGACAAAAATACCAATAATAGTTTTGGTGTCCGGATTATCAGGTACGGGAAAATCAACTTTGGCTAAGATAATAGCCAAAGAGTTTGAATTACCTTATTTTAGTAAGGATATGTTTAAGGAGCTTTTATTCGATGAACTAGGTTACTTGGATCGGGAGTGGTCAAAAAAACTAGGAAAAACCAGTTATGCTATTTTGTATAAAATTACTGATTCTTTATTAAAGACGGGAAAATCTTTTATTTTAGAAAGTAATTTTAAGCCGGAAGTTGACAGAGAAATATTTTTGAAATTACAAAAAGAATATTCTTTTAAAATAGTGGAAGTACTCTGTTTTGCCGATGGTAAAGTATTATTTGAAAGATTTAAACAGAGAGCGGAAAGTGGGCAGCGACATCCGGGCCACGTCGATCACTTGTGCTACGAGGAACAGGAAAAGGTACTGCTAAAAGGTAAGGCAGAGTCAATGAATTTAGGAGAAGTAATCGAAGTGGAGACGACAGATTTTGAAAAAGTGAATTATAAAGAGATTTTGAAAAAAATAGAAAAAAACTTTTAAACGACAGGTAATAACAGGTTTTGATATAGTGTGTTATTATCTGAATAATGTCAGTTTCTGAGAGATGCCATCAAATAAGTGTTAATCTATCGCCAATAAATTCATTTGAATTGGGTTTTTTAGGAAAAAAGCAACTTCATCGATTGGTAATTGATAAGCCTAATGAATTTGCCATAAATACACCAAAATTAAGCCAGGATTTACTAAGAACAGTAAGTGTGGCACATTTAATAGCGCCTTATTTTCCGGAAATTATTGAAACAAATTTTGGAATTGAATATCGGGAGTTTATTGATGAATTATATAAATTTTATGGATATAAGACACCGACTTTTCGAACTAGTGATGAAAGAGTAAAAATATTGTATAAAACAAAAGATAAGGAAGACTTTTCCCAGATTTCTCATGCCAATGCTCATTCGGGTGGTCTAGATTCGGTTTTTAGAATAGTTAATAACTTGATAAATAAAGAGAGTGTTTTGGCGGTTCATTTACAAAATTTAAATTGTCGGGGTGCCAGTAATGAGGCAAGTGCAAGTAGCCAACAATGTCAGGAGTGGGGGGTACCATTTGAGAATATAAAATTAATTAATAGTACTGAAAGTACTAATTTTGATACGATGCGAACAAGGGATATGTTTTTGGCTTTGGTGGTAGGCATTAGTGCTTATAAATATGGGGTCAAAGATGTTCTAATAGAAGGGGGAATGTCGGATGATCCAAGTCAATGTCAATTTACGGAATATACGAAAGCCTGGGAGATGTTTAATAAAATGATAGAGTCAACCGGTTTGAATCTAGAAGTAAAAGGAGTTGATCCTGGAGATATAGAAACAATAGGTGAGATATTAAAGTTTGAGAAAGAGTTGGGGATAGAAATTTTACCTTTGATTCAGAATTGTTTTTCTTCACCCCATCAAGTAGGTAATAATCGACGTAAATGGGAAAGAGAAACACCAGTCTTGGCTGAATCCAGCTCTTATCATTGGTGTGGAAGCTGCTATAAATGCCGACGGATGAGTCTCGGAAGAATATATTATGCTGATCCTAAATTAGGCAATATTTCCCAAAATGAAATCAATTTTTTTGTCAGAGATACCTATCAGTGGATGAAAAATTATCCCCATAATGCGGTTTTAGTTTCTGACAGTTTTAAAGATCATTTAGAGTCACTTAATAGATAGTTTTTCTGGGTTTAATATCAGTTAAATGTTGGTAGTCAATATTAGCTATTTCACTCAGATTATTTATAATTATTGTAGTTTGGGGTATTTCTTGCTGATGGATTGACCAGGAATCTGGATTATTAACAAAAAAAGAATGTCTAATACCAATACTGGTAGCGGGATTGATATCAGAGCGGGGAGAATCGCCGACAATGGCACAGTTATTAGCTTTTATTTTAAAATAATTTAAGGCTTCTTGCCAAGACTCGGCAGTTTTATGACCATTTTCGTCGACAATAAAAACATCGTCCCAATCAACAAGATAACGGTCGAGTTTCAGCCAATATTCATATTTTCTCCAGGTCCAATCTGTGTTGGCGTGGGTAACTATGGCAAAAGGAGTGTCAGTTTTTTTTAAAAAATCGAGACCTTCTTTTGCTCCGGTTTTAAATTGAAGTGGAGTAGTATAAATATCTTGAAAAATTTCTTTGGTGTGAAGGGAAACCTCCGAGCGTAAAAGATATTTCTCACTGAGAGTGTCAACAACCTGATTCCAGCGATTGGGATTGACACCATATTGTTCGAAAAAAATATCGTTGATACTTCTTATTTGTTTTTCCCAGGCCTTACTCTCTAAGAGAGGGGAGTTTTTAGCTAAATAATCGCAGGCTTTGGAAATTTGGGTAGAAAAAACAGATTGAGTATCGCTGAGAGTATCGTCTAAATCGAGGAGAAATAATTGAATGTTATTTTTTCGACGCCAATTATCAAATCTTAATTCTTTTTCAACGGGACTCAAATGAAAGGATTCCACCTGCATGTGGTGAATTATATCTAAATTTATAGAGTAAAATAAGAGCAAATGAGAGAAAGAAGTAAAAATATTTTGCCATTTGAAAATGAATATTGCTGCTTTAGGCCTTACGACTGGATGACAATTGAGGGAATAAGTAGACCGGTGATATTTAAAGTGGTAACTGAAAGTTATCAATCGTTGGGTTTGAGACGTAACCCAAATATTTTGACTTTTCCTCCAGGAGAGTGGGTTATTTTAGATGAGGACTCGATAGTTCCCGGAAAGGATGACCGGGGAGGAATTTGGGCTGCACGGACGAGAGGAA
>JAQVSW010000047.1:3021-5905 GCA_028700345.1 Candidatus Shapirobacteria bacterium
TAACAAAAGAAAAAAAATAAAGATAGGGATTGAAATGAAAAATCTAAATTATAAGATAGGATAGATGTCAGGAATTGAATTTGAAGGAGTAAAACAAAATCCTTTCGGAGTAGGTGAATCAAGAAATACGGGTCGTTTGGTGGAAGCTTATATGAAAAGTGGTCAAATGCTTAAAGATAGGTTAAGACCAGATCAAATGGAAGCAAGAGTGACAATTAATACTCCCAATGATGTGGCTAGAATTATGTTGATTTCTGATTTACATTTTGGCTCTGAAGCATCGAGTATAGAATCAATAAAGGAAATTATGGTGGAATTGGAAAAACCTGATACATATGCCATTTTAGCTGGGGATTTGATAGAGGGGATAAAACAAGAATATATCTCAACAACTACAGGAACATTATTAAATTTTCAGGAACAAATTGATACTTTTAGGGGTCTTTTTTTAAGAAAAATTATAGAAAAGAAAAAAATATTAGCGGTAGTTTCGAGATACGGGAGTCATGATGATTGGCCAAGTAGCAAAGAGTCGCTTAACGGTCCAGCAATTATGCTTGATTCTTTGACTTTACCAGATGGTTCAAGAGTACCATTAATTATGAATGGAGGGAGATTATATGTAAAAATAGGGGAGAAGGCACCGGAAGTTGGGATTGAATTATTTCATAAAGTTGGCGGAGCAGGTTCGACTATTAATCCAGTTAAACCCTTAAGGGGAGTATTTGTGGCTAAAAAAATAGAAAGAGATCAAGATAGGCCAATGATAGCATTAGCTGGACACAATCATAGTCGAGCTGGTGTTTCTAGTGAAAGAGTTATGGCAGGGAAAAAAGAGGTGCAGTTAGTTTTACTTCAAGGGGGAGCAGTTAAGGGGCTGAGTGAAAAAAACCCCGACTTTTTTATGGTAGAAAAAGGAGGAGTAATGATTCAACCGCCTGGTGCTGCCTTGGTTTTAAGACATAAAAAAGAAGATAGTCAGGTTCAAGTAGTACCAACTTATGGGAATGAAAGATCGAGAAGATTACTTGAAGCTTTTGAAGTATTAAATCGAAGTGAATCTTTGGGTGTTACAGAGGAATTAAGACAGGAGCTGGAAAATGAAGACGGTGAACTTAAATTGATTTTTAAAGAAGATGAATCAGTGATAGCTGAAAGAAGTGGAGGGCAAGAAATTAAATCAAAATTATATAGTCAATTAAATTGGAGAATAGATGTGGGCAAATTAGGCTTACCAACTTCTGTTCATTTTATTTCTCATGTTGATTTTGGTTCTAGCAAAGCTGATTTAAATCATGTCGATAAAATAATAGAGGAAACTAATAAATCTAAGCGTTCGGGACTTTTGGTTTTAAATGGAATGCTGGCGAGTAATGTTCCCCGAATGGTGAATAGGGAGGATATTCTTTATGAATTTGCTGATAAGATGGGGAAAGTTCCCTTATCAAGACGAATGGGAGTGATGCTGGATTCAATACTTCTAGATGATGCTTGGAATAGTATAATTGGAAAAAGAAGCACAAGAAATTATGTTAGTTGGGAAAGTTGGCCAGTAATTACAGGCGATAGGTTATATCTTAGAAGTGAACTTAAGGAAACCCCTTTATTTGAAGGTGGCGCGACAATAATATTTGATATTGGTTCTAATCGCTTTAATTTGTTGGCTGTTGATGGAGTGGGAAATTTTGGTTCAAGGCAGGATCCATATCTGGCTTTGGTGCAAATGGATAAATTATCAATGGTGAACAATGATGTGGTAACTGGAGGAAACAGTACTATTCCAGGAGCATTAACTACTCCGGAGACAATTTTTATTGCTAATGGCTGGAATACACCGGTTAAAGATAAAAGATATGGTAAATCGTCGATGATTCGAGTACCAAAAGGAGGTCAGGGAATAATTATGTTTCCTAACGGTGGAGGTAGGGGTTTAATTTATGGTGGAGGTAGCTTGAGGGAATTGAATGATTCATTTACTGCCTTGAGTTTACATCAAGGACTTTTAGCAAAAGGGGAATTCAAGAATTTTATGAGAAAAGGGCGAAGATAGAAACAGTGGGATAATGTTAGACTTAAAGAATGAAGCGATTTAAATTAAAAATAAACCTATGGATGGTGGTGGCGGGACTGTTGCTGGGAATATCGATTTGGATATATGTTTTATATAAAAAAGAGACGACTAGTTTAGAGTTTCAATTTGGTAATCAAATAGATAATATTTCCTCGCAGTTAGATTTAAAAAAACAAGAGCTTGAATTATTGAAAAATGATGACCAATATAAAAAAAATTTGGCCCTTGAGGGAGAGATAAAAAATATCCAAACTACTTACCAAAAAGCGATTGATGTTTATGAAGAGATGATTGATCTGAGGGTGGAAATAAGCAAAAATCAGAAAACTTATAATGAGTTTAGTCAAATTTTAGCCTTTTTATCAAAAGGTAATTATGCCAGTGCTAGTGCTAATTTGTTAACACTTGAAAAAGAAATTGTTTCACTTCGGACTGCTCTGGCTTCTAAGTCAGCGGTGGTGGTGGCTGAGATAAAAAAATCAAATGAAGCGCCCACTGGTGGCTACTCGAAACAGGGAGTGGAAGTTGATGGTGAGACTTTTGTAGTTGATATTCTGGCGGCTAGTCTAGACTCGACGAGGGTAGTAGTTGAGACAGCCTCAGAAAGTGATTGTAATAATAACTGTCCGGTTTCAACTCTGGCTAATTATGTGAGCAAGAGTGGTGGCTTTGCCGGAATTAATGGACCCTATTTTTGTCCAGCCGAATATCCAAGCTGTAGTGGAAAAACGAATTCTTTTGATACACTCCTTATGAATAAAAACAAATATTATTTTAATTCATCAAATAATGTTTACAGCAGTGTGCCGGCTT
>JAQVSW010000048.1 GCA_028700345.1 Candidatus Shapirobacteria bacterium
TTCGGGACGACTATGGTCATCGAGCAATTTTGGGAATTGTCACGGGAATGATAATTGTTTCTTTTAGTCTACTTTTTCTTTAATCAGAAAACTGAGATTTATTAGCTTGTTTTTGGTGAGCCATCATCAAACAGACTCCGCTTATTATCTCAAAACCATTTTCTCTGGCTAGTTTTTCTGCCTTCGGGTTTTCACTCCCTTCCTGAAACCAAATAATAGGTTTTTGTCCCGATCCAACTATCTCCTCTACAATTGGCAAGACTTGCTCTGCTCTCCGAAAAATATCAACCACATCAACTTTAAGACTGAAAGGAATATCACTAAATTTTGAGAATGATTTTATTCCCAAAACACTCTCAATTGTCGGATTAACCGGGATAATTTCAAAACCTTTCTCCTTTAAATATTTTGCCACCTGATAGCTTGGCCTCTCCGGCTTATCAGAGAGTCCCACTATCGCAATTCTTTTGGCTTTTTTTAAAACTTCATCAACTGAGAGCATAGACAATTATACCGACTTCAAAATTTTCTCCAACACTAGCTCAAGTATTTTTCAAAAAGCTCGACTTCATTTTTACTACCAATTACTACTTGATTTCTTTGGTGTAATTCACGTGGTTCAATCTCCATAATTCGATTGTGTCCATCAGTTGCCATGCCTCCGGCCTGCTCAGCGATAAAAGCCAGGGGATTTAGTTCACAGTTTAGTCTCAATTTTCCATTAGGATTTTTTGAATCTCTAGGATATAAATAAACTCCGCCCTTGAGAAGATTACGGTGAAAATCAGCCACCAGGGAGCCAACATAGCGAGCGCTACAAGGATTGTCTGCTCTTGTTTTTAAATCATTGATATATCTCACCACTCCCTGGTCCCATTTATTAATATTAGCCTCGTTGACGCTATAAATTTTACCTATTTCTGGAGTTTTGATTTCTGAGTAGCCATTTGGCAGGACAAATTCTCCGACGCTTGGATCCAGGGTAAAACCAAAAACTCCATGACCAGTTGTGTAGACAAACATCGTGCTCGTTCCGTATAAAAAATATCCCGCGCAGACTTGCTCTTCTCCTTTTTGCAAAAAATCGTCTATCTCCACCAGGCGACTTTCAGGTGACTTTCTTTGATAAATCGAAAAAATTGAACCGATTGAAACATTAGTATCAAAATTTGAAGAGCCGTCCAGCGGATCAAACCAAACTATATATTTACCTCGATTATCTTTATTGAAAGGGACAAAAGTATCTTCTTCCTCTGAGGCATAACCAGCCACATTCGGGTTGGATTTTAAAATTTGTTTAAACTGTTCATTGGCTCTGGCATCTAGCTTAATAACACTTTCTCCTTGAATATTTACCCTTCCCGTTTGGCCATATGAATCACAAAGTCCTGCCGTATTAACTAGGTATGAAACCGATTTCGCTACTCTTGATAAATCAGTCAAAATTGAGGTCAAAGCTCCGGTTGCTTCCGGATGCATTCGCTGTTCCGTGCGCAGATGCTCTTGAATATTTACTGGCAAAGAATTTTCGCTATAAATTGGAGCTTCAACTGACATGTGAGGCTAAAATACCACTAATAATGAGTTAAGTCAAACAAATTATCTTCGCCCCGTCTTTTTCTTTGTTCATTTTTGTTTTATTTCAAACTCGTCTAGCAATACTTCCATCTTTTGCATTTGGTTTGGAAAAATAAGGTAACTCGACAGCTCTTTTGGAAAAACCCATTTTATCAATCTAATTTCTTCTATCTCCGGTTTTAAATCTTCATCTTCACCCAAAAATTTAATCAAAAATTGAGTTATTTCTTGTCCGCGAAAAACGGCCTTATTGTTAGCTATTTTTTCATTTATTAATTCGTCTGGCCATTCATAGCGGTCTGTGTTGCTAGCGACTTTTACTATCTCAAATTTATTACTCCCCAGTTCTTCGTAAAGTTCCCTGATTATGGTTGTTTCTGGCGTTTCATCCTCCTCAATTCCTCCGCCAGGGATACTCCATTCATTACCTTTATAGCTATTTTTTTGGACAATCAAAATTCTTCCGAGTTTGTCGAATATCACCGCACTGGTACTTTGTCGATAAGTTAATTCTTCACGATTCATTTTAATGACACAATTATAACCCAATCATTGGTATATAATTATCCTATAAATGGTGACAATATTAGACTTTTTAAAATCTAATTTTAGTAAAGATGTTTATGATGTTAAGCCTATTACTGGCGGCGAAAGGTCTAAAGCATTTATCTTTGAATCAACAGATAAAAAATATATATTTCGTGAAAATAGGCATGAGATTGGTTTTAAAAAAGATAATTATGCCGCAGATAATTTTGGAAAGAATGTTCCGATACCGAAAATTCTAAAAATAGGTCCATTCGAGAATCATTATTATGCAATCTCAGAGTATTGTGAAGGAAATTCATTGAATGGTTCTGGAGATAAATTTTCAAAAGAATTAGTTAATAATTTGTTGTTAACTCTTGATCAAATACATTCAATATCGATTGGAAATGGTGGTTATGGAATCGCAGACTCCGAAGGAAAGGCAACTTATTCAAGCTGGGAAGAATGGGTTTTAAAAGATACCACAGTAGTGACAAAAGACGACGGTAATTATTTTACTTGGGAAGAAGTTACAAAAATCCCTTTTGTAAAAGAGGAAATTATAAACATATTATTTAAGGAAATTGAAAAATTACTACTGTATATTCCCAAGAAACGATATTTAATTCACGGTGACTTTGCAACGGGGAATGTGATGGTAAAAGATAATAGTGTCACGGGAGTAATTGACTGGAACGAGTTTGGATATGGCGATTTTCTATATGATGTGGCCTGGTTAGATTTTTGGATAAATGGTAATGATTTTGCGGGGGCATATAAAAGTCATATTGAAGAAATGGGTATGGATATGTCTGACTTTGAAAAAAGAATAAGATGTCATCAACTATTTATCGGATTAACTGCCCTAGGAATATATGCTGCATTAAATTTAAAAGAAGTATATTTATCAACTCTGGATAAAGTTAAATGTATAATTACCCTATAAATATGACTGAAATTGAAATACGAGGGAAACTCATAAAAGAAAAATTTGACGAATTGTTTAAAAAATTAACCGAAAACGGGAAATTGGCTGATCATTATCACCGTTTTTCTCTTGATCTTTCTCCGGGTTTTGATCCAGTCACCAAAACCTGGAAAAATAGCAGTGGTACCGATATTAGGCTGAAAAAAAGTGATGAAAAAGAAAAGCTATCAGTCAAAATGGGGACTTTTCAGGATAAAGAAAGAAAAGAGGTTGAGATCAAGCTCCAAACAGGCGAGTTTCTCAGCGCTCTCGATTTTTTAGAAGCTCTTGGTTACAACTCGGGCATGATTTATTATTGGGAAAGCTGGGAGTTTGATTATCAGGGAGTTGAAATTAAATTATCAAAATACACCGATGAGTATTTTACCTTTGAAATTGAAGGCAAAGAAAATTCCGATGTTGACGCTATTGCCAAAGATTTTGAATTAGTTTCATACTCCAAGGAGGAGTATCGTCAGGCTATTGACTGGGAGAACCAAAACATCCACCAGCTTTATACTCGGGAGCTGACTGAAAATTTATTAAAAAGTAAATTTTAATTGCTCTATATTTTCAAGAGAATTAAGTAATCTTTTGCCTTATAATTGGTAAAAGATGATCAAGGTAGAAAATTTATCATTCACGTGGACAGACAGACCCATTTTTGATGGAGTCAGTTTTGCCGTCAATGACGGAGAAAAGGTGGGTCTTGTGGGCATAAACGGCGCCGGCAAAACTACTTTATTTAAAATAATTGCCGGGCTCGAGCAGGCCGATGAAGGACGGGTTCTCACCGAAGGGAAAATCACCTTTGTCCCCCAAGAGGTAAAAAATGACCCAGTCATGGACGACTCAACAAGTATTAATAATTATTTAAACGCTCCGAGTAAAGCTGATTATGAAATCCGTCGAGTCTTGTCAGGACTCGGACTAGGAAATTTAGATGTCAGTGACAGTGCCAAGGTCTTAAGCGGTGGCCAAAAAACTCGTCTCGCTCTGGCCAGGGCAATTTTAAGCCAGGCAAAAATACTTCTTCTTGACGAGCCGACAAATTTTTTGGATGAAAAAGGGAAAAAATGGGTCGCCGATTTTATGTGTCGATTTAAGGGGACGGTGCTCATCATTTCCCACGATCTCGAGCTGCTTAGCTCTAGTCTGGACAAGATTTTTTATATCAATCCCCAGACAAGACAAATAGATATTTATAAGGGAAACTACGGCGATTTTGTAAAATTAAAAGAAGAAAAAGAAGGGCTTCTCAAGCGGCAAATCGAGACCGAGGAAAAACATTTAAAGCAGATGAAAAAAGGTCTAATTAAGATGTCTCACTTTAAATCCAAAAAAGGTATTCGGATCAAACTCATGATTCAAAGACGGGTGGAGAAGCTCGAAGCAAATATGCCCCAGATGCCTCCAGAGGCGAGGAGAATTAAATTGATTTTGCCCGAGCCGCTCTGGGTAGGAGAGCTCCCGATCTATGTCAAAAATATTCACAAATCTTTTGGCGATAAAAAAGTTCTCAGTGGTGTTGATCTGACAATTGTTCGAGGTCAAAAGACAGCGCTCCTCGGAGTTAATGGAGCTGGAAAATCGACTTTAATAAAAATCCTTCTCGGTGATCTAATCCCCGACGAGGGAGAGGTGGTTCGCGATGAAAAATTAAAATGGGGTTATTATTGCCAGGAATTGTCAGACCTTGATCCAAATTTAACCCTAATGGAGACAATAAGTGGAATCGAAAGTGGTCTAAATGAATCTCAAATCAGAAGCCTTCTGGGCAAAATGCTCTTTCCTGGGGATAAAGTTTTTCAAAAAGTGATGAGTCTTTCGGGTGGAGAAAAAACCCGACTCTCAATCGCTCGTTTACTTGCCCAGAATTTTAACTTTTTGGTTCTCGACGAACCAACCACCTACCTTGACCCCCTGTCTCAGAGATTAATTTTGGATTCCATAAAATCCTACCAAGGGGCTCTCCTCATCGTCTCCCACAATCCTCAGTTTATCGAGGAGCTTGATGTCGACCAGAAATTGTATTTACCCGAGAATAGGGTAGAAATGAAGAGTAAAAGAATCTAATTTTTCCTCTAATTTTTGTATAAATTAATTACTCCAGATAGTGTGAAATATCATTCCATTACATAAGTAACTACAATTTTTTTAAAGAGAATCCGTGGAACCATGGCGAATAAAGTATACTTTCATGGTATGATGATAGCATATGGAAAACGAGCGAATTACGGTTAGAGCTAGATTGATAGTAATCAAGAATGGAAAATTATTAGTTCAATATCGCCAAAAACAAAATTATTATCATTATTTCGGGGGTCATCTCGACTACGGAGAAACAATTTTGGATACCTGTATTCGAGAAACCAAAGAAGAGTGTGGTGATGACGTAATTTTTGAATTCAAAAAAATTTTATACATCCGCGATTTTATTTTAAAGGGAGAAGCGGAACAAAGTCTTGAACTTTTTATTCTCGGAGATATCAACAAGTTTGAAGAATTAGAAGGTCTAAAAGATACACAACACCCGGACGGCTCGGTTTGGCTGACATGGCTGGACATAAACAATCTTCCGGACAATCTTTATCCACAGCCACTATCGAAAAAATTATTAGCCGATTATAATTCTGGTTTCCAAAATACCGGCGAATATATAGGCAAAATGAATAAAGAAGAAGATTTATGAATATTTCTGACACAATAAATTGGAACGGCAATCAGGTTACCT
>JAQVSW010000049.1 GCA_028700345.1 Candidatus Shapirobacteria bacterium
TATGAAAGTATTTTAGAAAGAATTCCTCCAGAAAGAGTTGAAGATGTTATCTATTTTGATCCTTCTCAAACCGAACGCCCCATGGGTTTTAATGTCATGGAGTGCGACCGCGAAGATCAAAAAGATTTTGTCACTTCTTCCATTATCAACTTGATGTATAAACTATACGACCCGTACAAAACTGGTATTGTCGGCCCCAGATTTGAACATGCTATTAGAAATATTATGCTCACGGTTATGACCGAGAAGGGAGCTACCTTTATTGAAATCGTTCGCTGTCTAACTGATCCTTCCTATGTTCAGTATTTGCTTCCCAAAGTTTCCGATCCTATGGTCAAAAGATATTGGACTGATCAAATCGCCAACACCAACGAATTTCATAAATCCGAAGTTTTGGATTACATTGTTTCCAAATTTGGCCGCTTTATTACCAATACCATGATGCGCAATATTATTGGCCAGGGGACCTCTTCTTTTAATTTTCGCGAGGCCATGGATAACGGTAAAATCCTAATTATTAATTTAGCTAAAGGTTCAATTGGCGAGGAAAATTCCGCCTTTTTGGGTTTAGTTTTAATTCCAAAAATTTTAATTGCGGCTATGAGCCGTCAGGATATTCCCGAGGAAAAAAGACGTGATTTTTATTTGTACGTCGATGAGTTTCAAAATTTTGCCACCCAAGATTTTGCCGTCATTTTGTCTGAAGCGCGTAAATACCACCTTAATTTAACTGTCGCCAATCAATTTGTCTCTCAAATGGATGATGAGGTAAAAAATGCCGTTTTTGGTAACGTCGGCTCAATTTCTTCTTTCCGGGTAGGTATCTCCGATGCCAATTTTTTAGTAAATCAGTTTAAACCCGAATTTAACGAGCATGATTTATTAAATCTTGGTACTGGTGAAATATATTTAAAAACTATGATCAACGGAGTGCCGCAGTCTCCCTTTTCCATAAAAGTTGCCGCCGCTGAAAAGAAAAAACCGGGTAATCCCAAAATGTCAGAAATGATTAAAAAATTGTCAAGTCTTAAGTATGGTCGCCCCAAAGCCATTGTCGAAGCCGAGATTGCCAAGCGCGCCCGTCTTTAAAGTTCTTTTAATTTAATCCCTCTAGATTCCTCTTTAGAATCAATCAGTTCCAAATATTTTTCGGTAGTTGAGATTCTTTTGTGACCAACCACTTGGGAGACTATATCTAAGGGGACTCCCGCTTTTAGCTGAAAGACGATAAAAGTATTTCGTAGGTCATTTACTTTGATTCCCTTAATATCGGCTTTATTAAAATACCTATTTAAAAGACTTCTGATGTTTCGAGCCAGTAAGACTCGACCAGTTTTAGTAATAAATACATTTTTATTTTTACTTTCACCCCTAACTTCATCTAGATATCTTTTTAAGGCGCTTTTAGCTGAATTATTGAGAGGTACTTCTCTTTGAGAGTGACTTTCATAGCTTTCAATTACAATTTCATTCTCTTTAATATCATCAATTTTTAGACTTTCAATTTCCTTAATTCGGAGGCCTGCCTGAAGCATCAATTCCACAATAGCCGTCGCTCTAATATCGTTTCTACAGGCATCACGAAGCGATCTGTATTCAATCGGTTTCAAAATCTTGGGAATATCGTTTTCGTATTTCGGATGTTTTACCTCTGTTGAGGGATCAAGGCTAATTTTTCCTTCGTCTTTTAAAAAGGAAAAAAAGTTTTTGATTGAATTTAGTTTTCGAGATACTGATTTGGCGGTATATCCATTTTCAGTTAAATCTTTTTTAAAATCTTCAATCTCTTTTGGTCCAATTGATTCGACTTCAGTAATTTGTTTTTTCCCAAGAAATACTATCAGCTGATTAATGTCGCCTTTGTAGGCTACAATAGTATTAATCGACTTCCCCTTTTTATTTAGGGTGTCGGAGAACAAATTTAAGGCTTCTTTTAAGGCTAAATTAGGCATAATTTTATGATAAATATGTCTTATAGTACCATATATTAGGCCATTCATCAAGCAATGATTAAAAAACACCTATATCGCTGGATTATCATCATAATTATTCTTTCTTCCGCTCTCGGTATTTACCAGCAGTTAAGTCTTCTTATAAACGCTAAAAAACAAATTCATAATCTTAATCAAAAAGTAGTCAATCTAGAAAATAGAAATCTAGAATTAAAAAAGTCCTTAAATCCTTAAATATTTACTCACTGCGTACATTGTGCTAAAATCCTAAAGCTAAAGACATGCGGGGTAGTGTACGGCTGCACGTGAGGCTCATAATCTCACAGGCTGGGTTCAACTCCCAGCCCCGCAACTAACAAAGAGGTCGTCATTAACTTGACGGCTTTTTTGTTTCTTAAAACAGGCATTGTTGGTATAATTCTCTAGTTTATGGCAGGCTTGCCTTGCCGTAGCTTAGCCAGGGCAGGGTAGCTCAGTTGGTTAGAGCACAGCATTCATAACGCTGAGGTCGAGGGTTCGAGCCCCTCTCCTGCTACTTATTTTGGGCATGTAGCTCAGCTGGTTAGAGCACCGATCTTATAAGTCGGGGGTCCATGGTCCGAGTCCATGCATGCCTACAAAAACATTTTATTTCTTTAATTTGATTTTTTTTTGTTAATATTTTGACATGGAAAACAATTCACCGGAAAAAATCGAGAATCAACCATATATTAACGTAGAAAAAATAACTTTTCTCCAAAAAATGTCAGCGGTACTTAACAATCCAAAAGCCAAAGAAGGAATCGTGGCAATTGTAAGAACGGCTATTAACACGCTTGGGGTTGTCGCTGATTTTTGGCCTTGGGCCGGGGAAGCATTTGAAGCTCTTGTCATATTAGGAAAAAAAATCCCAAAAGACAATCAGGGCAGAAGATTTGATTTGCTTCCTGACGTTCCGACATGGCTTGTTGTTCTTGCTAATGCTGGGGAAATTCCAACAGGTGGAGTCTTTCCAAGTTATGCTATTCCTGCAGGATGGCAATTTTCAAAAGATCGTCCTAGAATAATTGAGGGTTATGAACAAGCTAAAACAATATTACAAAAAGATCGTCTTAGAATAATTGAGGGTTATGAACAAGCTAAAACAATATTACAAAATGAGAAAAATGATTATCACCAAAATCAACCTCAAATAAACAATGCAATAGAAGTTTTTACCAATAAATAATATGAACAAAAAAGAAGCCTTAAAAATATTAATACAACATAGTTTTTTACTTTCAAAAGAAGTAAAAGAAAAATTGCTTTTAAAAATTGAAATAATGTCAGAATATCAGGTCGATTCATTGGGAAAGTTTCTAGCTCTGGAAAAATCAAAAGCCATCGAATCCTTCGATGAAACCAAAAAACAATACGAGGAAATAATTGCTGAGTTGACACAATAAATAAATATTTTTTATTGCTAATTGTTTGTAGTTTTTAATTTTTTGTGATATCAATATCATATGGAAAACAAATCACCAGAAAAAAAAGAACTTCAAACAAATATCAGTGGGGAAACCATAACCTTTACTCAAAAAATGGAGACAATGTCAAACGATCCCAAAGTCAAAGAGGGGGTTGTGGCTTTCGTAAGAACTATTCTTAATGTGGGTATTTCTATTGCAGATGCAGCACCGGGTGGAGTTGGGGAAATACTTGATGCTGTTGCTTTAATTGGAAAAAAGATTCGAGAAAAAAATAAGGATAAATCACAAACAGGAGGTTTTGATCTAACTCCAGATGTTCCTGCCTGGGTTAATGTTTTAGCCAATGCTGGAGAAATCCCAACTGGAGGGGTTTTCCCGAGTTATGCTATTCCAACAGTATTTCAACTAAGTCGTGATATTCCCCGAATGGTTGAGGGCTTTAATCAGGCTCGCAGTATACTAAAAAATGAACAAGTTGATTATCAAGTCAATAAAACTCAAATTGACAATGCTATAGAAAAATTTAATCCTAAAAAATAATATGAACAAAAAAGAAGCTCTAAAAATATTAATCGAACATAGTTTTTTACTTTCAAAAGAAATCAAAGAAAAATTGCTTTTAAAAATTGAAGTAATGTCTGAAGATCAGATCGATGCTTTGGGCAAATTTCTTGCTCAGGAAAAATCTAAAGCCATCGAATCTTTCGATGAAACTGAAAAACAATACGAAGAAATAATTGCTGAATTGACACAATAAATAAATATTTTTTATTGCTAATTGTTTGTAGTTTTTAATTTTTTGTGATATCAATATCATATGGAAAACAAATCACCAGAAAAAAAAGAACTTCAAACAAATATCAGTGGGGAAACCATAACCTTTACTCAAAAAATGGAGACAATGTCAAACGATCCCAAAGTCAAAGAGGGGGTTGTGGCTTTCGTAAGAACTATTCTTAATGTGGGTATTTCTATTGCAGATGCAGCACCGGGTGGAGTTGGGGAAATACTTGATGCTGTTGCTTTAATTGGAAAAAAGATTCGAGAAAAAAATAAGGATAAATCACAAACAGGAGGTTTTGATCTAACTCCAGATGTTCCTGCCTGGGTTAATGTTTTAGCCAATGCTGGAGAAATCCCAACTGGAGGGGTTTTCCCGAGTTATGCTATTCCAACAGTATTTCAACTAAGTCGTGATATTCCCCGAATGGTTGAGGGCTTTAATCAGGCTCGCAGTATACTAAAAAATGAACAAGTTGATTATCAAGTCAATAAAACTCAAATTGACAATGCTATAGAAAAATTTAATCCTAAAAAATAATATGAACAAAAAAGAAGCTCTAAAAATATTAATCGAACATAGTTTTTTACTTTCAAAAGAAATCAAAGAAAAATTGCTTTTAAAAATTGAAGTAATGTCTGAAGATCAGATCGATGCTTTGGGCAAATTTCTTGCTCAGGAAAAATCTAAAGCCATCGAATCCTTCGATGAAACTGAAAAACAATACGAAGAAATAATTGCTGAATTGACCTCTTCTGATAAATAATCAAATTTAGTCTTTTGATTTTAATTTTTATTAAAATCAATTCTTTTTACAGTTTTGTTTTCGATACACAATAATATTCCTGGTTTTGGATAAAAAGGTAATTCTCTTTGCTTCATTTTGCCTTTTATAAGAAGCTTTTTTATGGTTGATATTCCCGCTCCATGGGTACAAATAAATACGCTTTGGTATTTGTTTTTTTCTACTTCATCTATAAAATTTTTTATTCTCTTCGTAAATTCCAAAAAAGTTTCCTCTCCATATTCATTCAATCTCGAATCTTTCTTAAATTTAATCCCTGTTATTTTTGTAATAATTTCTACTGTTTGCTGACATCGTAAATATTCCGATGAAACACTTAAATCAGGTTTAATCTTTTTAAGATATTTAGCCATTTTTTTTAAAGCTGGAACACTATCAGGTAGTATTTTTATTAGTCGGTTATCTTTTGGATAGGGGAGATGAAATTTCGAATTTCGTGTCTGCCCATGACGAAAAATATAATATTTTGTCATTTATTTAATCAGTTTATTGATATTCATCTGTTCACGAACTTTTTCGACTATTTCGATAACTACTTTTCTTGCCCTTTTTGTACTTTCAATTAAAATTTCTTTAGCTATTTCCGGCCTATCTTCATAAAATTTCCTTTTTTCTCGGATTGGCACTAAAAAATTGTTCATGGCTACGAATAATTTTTCTTTCACCTCCTTGTCTCCCACTTTCCCTAATCTATATCGATTTTCTAAATCAGTTACCTCGTCTTTGTTTGGATTAAAAGCTTTGTGATATTCAAAAATTGGATTCTCTTCAACTTTTCCTGGATCCGTCGCGTGAATTCGACTTGGATCG